>JAALKG010000188.1 GCA_011088145.1 Cyanobacteria bacterium MH1_Bin12
CAATCAATATGGCTTTCCTACTCTCTCTTCTTTGTAGTATTTGAAGGTCGCACCCCTGACAGAATAGACGATTCAGGGCGTGTTCCAGCAGATAAATCGGCGGAAATATTTTCAATTAAGGGATTTAGCTGTAAAAGTTGCAGAGCTTCTAACAGTCGTTTTTGATTCAGAGGTTTAGTGGTAGCGATCGCTAAACGACTTTTTACATAATCAGAGTGCAGTCTTCCTTCTATTTTAACATTGATTTGCTCGACTTCTCCTTCGATAATTTGCATTTTCACCACAGCACCAGTACTAGAAAAAACTTGCCCAGCAGGAATAAAAGCTCCTGAATTGATATAACCTTCACTGGTATAGAGTTGAGCTACGGCAGCTTCTGCTTGCAAAAGCTGGGCAAAAGTAATCGGTTTGTTCGTAAAATCATTAGTGACGGCGGCTAATTCCTGATTACTAAAAACAGTACTACCTTCAAATTCAAAACGTGCGATGGTAATATTTCCTGGAATGCTTGGGAGTTTTTGATCAGAAGGAGTAATCGGTTTAGGAAGTTGGAGGGGAGTTTCAGGAATTTTCTCTGGTAGGGGAATGGGTTCGATCGGTTTAGGTGAAAGCGGAAAAGAGGGAGATTGTGGTTGAGTAAGTTGAGCCAAGACAGTTTTTTCCCAAGACAAAAGTAATATTCCCAGTACTAAATAAATGTTGAAATGTTGACATAAGCTATAGCAATTCCATTTGATTTGTGTCATTTTTCGTTAGTAAAAATTGAGAGCTAAGAAGACATAAGATTTTCAGAATTATTTCCTGATTATTATCTTGGGCAAGATATCCAACATAAATTTGACAACTAAAATAATTAAATTAATCTCACCATGGGCAGATCTTAAATCGAGTTATATTAAGTAGCCATCAGATTTAGGAAATTCTATCGTGATATAATAATACTTCCAATATTCTTGATATCAATTATTGTTTGAATTAAAAATTCTAAGTCCAAGATTTAGATTTTAGAATTTAAATTGAATAACTGAGATTACGTAATTACGAGTAAAATAATGTTTTCGCTAAATAAAACTACTATTTAGCCAATGGTTATTTTATTGATTTAATGGTTAAGTAGAACAATTAAATTGCAAATGATATCGATTTCGACATAATGCATTTGTTCTATGTAATTGTTGATTATTAGTTCTGTTAACGAAGACACTTTATAGGTAAAATTAGTTAAATAATTCCTAAATTTATAAAATTAAAAGAGCAATATTAGTTTTGCTAATCAATTTTTTTGCTTAGCTTTTGATCGAAAAAATGGCGATATTAAGCCTTTTTATTGATGACGAAAACAAGAAAAACTGAAACGGAAATCGAAAGCCTCTGTAAGGACTTAGCACTGCTATGTCTCTACAATGCATGGGTAATTAATTATCAATTGTGAATGGCCATCCTATGAATCCAGAATCAAGCTTTACTTGGAAAGATGCGAAGCAAATTGCCGAGCAAATTATCTTCAAAAAAAAGAGAATACGCCTCAGTGATCTAGAAATCGAGGTGCTAAAAGCTTCTTGGGATGGTCTAACCTATGAAAATATGGCACAAGAAATGTCTCACAGGAGTGAATATAAGAAATATTATTCTGTAGATTATCTCAGAGGAGATGTTGGTTTTAATTTATTTCGTAAGTTCTCTGAGGCTTTATCTGAAAATGTAAGTAAAACTAATTTTAAAGGTGCATTAGAGAGGGAATGGAACAAACAACAACAATCACAAATGGCTTCTTTTTTATCTTTTCCACTGTCTTCAGTGGGAACGACAATCAGTTGTCCTGAAGGTTTTGTTCCTTTGGATTCTCATCTTTATCAGAAAAGAAACCAAATTGAATCTTTCTGTTTTGATGCGATCGTCAAAGAAGGTTCTTTAATCCGGATTAGAGGACCACAATTAATGGGCAAAACCTCTTTGATGATAAGGCTTTTAGCTCAAAGAGAATCTCTTAGTTATCGAAATGTGTATTTGGATTTGAGTACTGTCGAACGGGGAATCATCACAAATTTAAACAAATTTCTGCGTTGGCTCTGTATGATGGTGGAAAGGCAGTTACAGCTAGAAAGCTGCTTAAATGATTATTGGGATACAGAAACTTTGGGTAGTAATGATAACTGTACATTCTATTTTGAAGAATATTTATTACCTGCGATCGATTGTCCTATAGTTTTGGGGTTGGATAATGTTGATCAAATTTTTCCTTATTCTGAGGTGGTGGAAGACTTTTTAGGGATGCTACGAAGTTGGCATGAGAAAGGAAAAATTTCTCCTAGATGGAAGCAACTACGATTAATTATAGCTCACTCGACAGAATGTTATATTCCCTTAGATATAAATCAATCTCCTTTTAATGCAGGTATTCCTTTAGAGTTAAAAGAACTCGATCGCAAACAAATAGAAGATTTAATTTACAAACACAAACTAAATTGGGATAATTTTCAAATAGAAGCATTGATGGACATGGTCAACGGACATCCTTATTTACTAAGCTTGGCAATGTATGAAGTTAGTTGTGGAAAATTGACATTAGAGCAAATCTTACGGTGTGCTCCTACTGAGATGGGAATTTATGGTAACCACTTGCGAGGAATTTTAGACACGTTACGAAAGTCACCAGAGTTAGTTCAGGCTTTCAAAGAAGTAGTGGCATCTGTGGAGCCAGTGGAATTGGATTCGATACAGATTTATAAGCTACACAGCATGGGATTAATTCAGCAACAGGACAATCAGGTGATGCCTCGATGTAATTTATACCGTGAGTATTTTCAACGTGTTTTACTTCCGTATAGTTCGTAGTTCGGGCTAGGATGAAAAAGTATTAAAATTGAGAGACCTCTACCTGAAGATAGAGGCTTGAAATAATTAGAGGCTGCTGAATAAACATGAAACCTTTACGAATAATGCTTAACAGCTAAAATTTACCTCGAAAAATGCCAAAAATAATCCCAAATTCGTATTGTCAATTGTCAATTATCCTTAAGGGTTAACTTGACATCCTCCCAGCGTCGGAGACGCGGGATTCCTAAGAAATCTAGAGGTTCT
>JAALKG010000032.1 GCA_011088145.1 Cyanobacteria bacterium MH1_Bin12
GATTAAATTAGTTGTCATTATTATCCCAAATATTTACAGTTCGCACTACTAGCTTTACAAGTTCGTTGGCGATTCCTTCTTCAGTTCCATCTTGTTGTATCCAAATTTTGTCTTTAATAATATCGATATGAATAAGATTACCGTAAATCCTTTGATTTTTGTGCCAACCGATTTCAACAAGAAGATAATGATCTTTATTTTCGTCAATAATTAATTGAAGATCACTTTCGGAATCATTTCCTAAAAATTCTAAGTAATCTTGTAAGACTTTGACAATAGATTGTTGTAGATGAGTTTTGCTTAAGATATCCATTTAATAATCTCCTCTTGATTCTCTTCAAAGGTAAAAAGGCGAATAATTTTATCTTCGATTAATACCAGTCCTGCTTCTTCTTCAAAGACTGATTCTCTCACATTTTCTGGAACTGCCAGATAGAGTTTTCTTTCTGGTTCATAGCGTGTTAATAATACGTCTGATGTGAATTAAAAATGACCTTTATTCTATAAAGATTTCAGCCATAGGCAAAAAGCGTTAATTCCGAATAATTAACCAAATTACAAGGGTTTCAATAATTAATACACATTAGACGTTAATAATCTTTCATATAAGACAAATTGACCGACAGCTTCTTCTAAATCTTTCATTTCTGAAGCACTACGAAAACTTTTGATTTCAACAGCAATTTTTTGTATCCCTTTTTCCGCCGCAATTAGTCTTTCTGCTCCCAGATCAATATATAAATTCTTTTTTCTAGTCAATTTCAAACGATAAGGATCATGAGTTATCGCCCAACCGTCTTTTTGAAGAGCATTACATATGGTCGAATTATTAATTAAAGGTCACGAACAAGTCGTGAAAACTTCTCGTGAGGTTTTCAAATTGTCACAAAAAGCTGACGATGAATCTACATCTTCACTAGTTTCTGATCGTATGCGTATTCATGAAAAAACATCATGGATGTTACGGGCTACTAGAAAATAAGATATTTTGTGTTAAAAAACAAGACTTTAAAAAATTGTGATCACCAAAATGATCTTGTAGTTGGAGAAGTACTATAAGATCACTGATTGTTAATTAGGGTCTGCTATATTTGATGCTTTAAGGTTAAGACGCACAGAGATATTTGATTATTTCTTGAATATTATTGCTCAAAGTAGGGGATGGATTTTCCACAGTAAAAAGTTCTTGGATTACATCTGACCATAAATCCTGTTGAGCAAAGTAATTTGCTTTTGCTAAAGTAATCTGTTCATTTGTAGCTCCGACAGTAGTTAATTCAGTTTTTAGTTGCTCTAACTCCAGAGAAATTCGATCGCGTTTTTGGGTGTTCATTATTTGAAATGATATTCGTCGTTGATTTGATTGTGGTTTAACAACGAGTTCCCAATCGTATATCTTACCTGCTTTCAATGCTTTTCCTGTATAAAAAACCTTGTCAGATTGATTCTCGATAGTCTGACTCCATAATATCTGTTGTTCCTGTTCAAGACTAAATGGAGTATAAAGATTAATTTTGACATTCGCAACATTTCCCTGCCAAAGAAATAAAGGACGATCGCTATAAATAACATTAACATCTCCTAACAACCCCGGAGTAACTTCACAAATATTACTGCGAGAACTCAAGGCAGGTTCTTGTTCTCGTTTGACTTTTAACAGTTTCCAAAGACTTTCTAATATTGAACTTTGATTTCTGCTTTTAGAGACTACATTAGACTGATTTTTTTGCTCATTTTCATCAGTAGTTTGGGAATTATTTTGGGTAATTAATTTTGACTCAAAAGCGATCGCTTTTTGAGAAAATAGCAGACTAGAAGAAGTTATTAATAAAGTAGTCAATAACAATCTAGAGAATATTTTAGAGTTGTTTTTAGATAATTTTAAAATGTGATTAAATTTATTCATAATGTTTATTCCTCGAAAAAAACCAAATGTAAATTAAAAAAGTTATTGCAGGAAACAACCAAGGTAGTAATATTTCAGAAGTAATATATAGTTGTAAACCGACAAATCCATAAACGGCAGTAGTACCAGTTAAACTAAGTCGTACAAGTTTTCGCTGACGATCAAATTTTTCTAGTGCAAACGTTGCTCCCTTACCCAAAACAGCCGCAAAGACGATCGTCCAAAGGTCAGGAATGGGAATAACAAGTCTTTTGGCTAACAGATGATGAATCATGTAGCTGTGAGCTTGAGAACCAGTAAATTTTCCTGAACTGCTGTTTTCTAAAGCAAGTCTTTCTTGCCAATAAGCCACTGATAGAGGAGTGGGAAAATTATCTTTTCCTCTAGTTATCCCTGCTTCGTCGTATCCGCCGGGGGCAATAATGACAATTTGTTCACTAAACTGGTAATTTTTGACGGCTTCACTATCAGCGAGTAGTTGCCAAGCCCGAATGTGATCATAAACGACATCTGAAGGTAAAGAAAAATCGATTATTGGACGTAACCAATTTTGACCAAAGTTTTGAGATATTTGAGTCAAAGTTTGAAAATATCTATGGGGCGATGGAATTAAATTTTCAGGTTGATTGTTCTCGAAAAAACTAAATAATTGAGTACGCAAATCATCTTGACTATTTAATTTTGGTTGCGGTAAATCAGAAATCGCAGGCTCTTGATGTGAATCCCAAACCCTAGTTAATAAATAAGCAAAGGGACATATCTGGCTACATTCAGTAAGTGTTGGTAGTTTAACGTATTGAGGTAAAGCGTTGGTGTAACCTTGTAAACTCCAATTAGGTTGAGAAATTCCTGTTGTCGGTTCGACACCTATTTCTTTATCTGTACTATCTAAAATAGCAGCAAAGATAAACCAGATCTGTTTTTGTTCTACTGCACTGCGAACCGATTGAGCTAAAAACAAGTCTTGGTCAGGTGATGGACGATCGAAAAGATAATCAATACCAACTACTTTAGCATCCAAATCAGCAAGTCGATCGATAATACTAGCTAAATAAGTTCGACTCATAGGATGAGGATTACTGATTTGGGCTTTTTTAATGGAATCTTCATCAATTTGTACCAATAAAACGGGTGGTTTGGTTATGGGTGGTATTTGTCCAGTAAGATCACGGTAGATTGACTGGGATAAAATTCTTCCTTCTAACAAAAAATTCGTTAAAGGATAAAACAAACTGACGATCGCAATTCCACTTAAAACAACCGCTTCGGTTCGAGTTGGCAACCATTTTTTTAGGTTTTGTTTCCAACCTAAAGGCTCAATGCGAAATAATGGGGCAGAAGGATGGGCAAACAAAGAAGGAACTAAGTAAGCACAGGGATACGTAAGATTTTGTTTCTGTTTAAGATCTTCACAAGCAGACATTAAAGCTTCATGTACATCTTTATGTTCGGCTAAACTTTCTAGAAACTTAAGTAAGAAAACTTGAGCAACTTGATTATGAATTGGTTCACGCATAATTGCTACTTGATTTAAACCCAAGTCGATTAGACTTTTAGCAATACTTAATCCGCTAAAGGAATTAAACAAGGCAAATTTCAGACCTTTGTTTAGAGCAATTTTTAGTTGTGGAGTAATTTGGTTAATCGTAATCGATACATTTGGTGCGATCGCAATTTCTCCTCCAGTTAGGCTAGTTTCATTGCTATGTCCAGCAAAAAACAAAATATCCCAACCTTTTTCATCGATTAATGCTTCTTGAATTTGAGTCTTAATCGTCTGTGCAGTTTGTTCAGGTTGCCAACCCATAAACTTTATTTCTGAATTTTTCCCATAAATCGGCTTCTGTGGGAGTTAAATTTTTTCTTAATTTCCGTGCAACTTTTTCAACTTTTTGATTTGTGCCACGAATTTTATAATTATTTTTCATTTCTGGATATCCTTAAGAACACTTTGCTATTTCGTCCCCTAAATCCCCCAATTCTGGGGGGACTTTTACAGGTTTCAAAAATTTAAGGTGCAAAACTAAAAGATGGTAAAACCAACTTTTCACCATTAGCCAAGATAACAGTTACAGAAAATTCTTCATCCCATGTTCCAATAACTCGGCTGTAAAGATAACTATCACCAGAATCTGGCTGAACTACTTTTTCATCCAAAACTGTGTTTTGCTCTTTAATTTGTAAGCGAAGATTTTCAGGTAACTGATGATCTGGTTGAGAACCTAAAACCATCAACAAACTCCATTCCTGAATATCTCCTTGTTCTTCAACAGTCCAAGCAAGGGCATAAAGTCGTAAAGGATTTGTTCCTAGATCAAAATCTTGGTAAGCACCACGAGTCTCAACAGGAATTGCGATCGCACTATTTCTTAATTGAGCAATAATTGCTTCCAACTCTTCAGCAGGAGACTCTTTATTTGTGAGCGTTGCAGAACGTAAAGACCCTAAAGCAAAAGTTGGTGCTGGTAATAAATTCCAAGCCAAACTTTGAGTAAACTCATCCATTTCGTTCTGTAACCATGAGCCTACATTGATGGCTTTGTTGGTTAAATTTTGTCCAGTTTCAGCTAATTGTCTAGTGATATTGGTAACTTTTTGGGTAACTGACGTTTTTCCTGTTTGTATTTGATACAACCAACCTAACAATTGCGAATCGGTAAGTAAAACTATGGCGGTATCCCAATCTAATATCTCCCATAGAGGCGTTTTACCCAACTGTAGTTGGGGTATTAATGATTCTAGTTCAATTTGAATATTTTTTCTCTTAGCTACTCTATCAGTCGTTAATTGAGGTAATGCGATCGCTTTTTCTTCTAGACATTTTAGATAAAGTAATAAATTATCAGGTTCTCTATCAAACCAACTCCCAGAAAAATCATAAGTCCAATCTGATTGGGGTCGTAAATTAACAGATTCTATCTGTGATTGTAACTGACTGTAAGAAACAAAACTTTCTACCGTCGCTTCTTCCTGTTCTTCTTGTACATTAACTAATACGTAAAAATGGGCGGCATATTCTGGTAAATCAACAACAGCACGAGGAATAGTAACGAATTCGTCTGTCATGTTCCCCACAGCTAGTAAAAAAAGCTTAAACTGACCAACTTCTAGATTAAAAACCCCATCAATTACATTAGCGTAACTAGGTTGCCAAATAGAACATTTATTTGAATTAATTTGCAGTTCTGGTGCTCTTAAATCCAACCATGATTCAAAAGCAAATAAAGCTAAAGCATTAATATATGTATCCCATTGCTTCTGCTCGTTGACAATGTTATTACTCACTTTTATTGCTTGCTCAATTTGTCCTTGTTCAAGGGGCAAACTTTCTATAGGTAAAGTATCAAAGTCCAGTAATACATTATTTAAATTATTAGAATAATTGGTCATGTTTATCTCCACGTAAATGAAATTGGCATAAGTGGAATGATTTTATTTAGATTATTTTTCAATAATACCAAGTTCGCCGAATCACTGATTTTACTAATAACATTAGTCTTAATTTTTCGAATTCAAAACTTGAATAAATCATCAAGCTAACACATCATCAATATATATATCTGAGGTAATTAGGGGTATGCAAGAAATTATGAATTATGAATTATGAATGATGAAATCCTTTATTTTCACTTTTTCCTGCATGAAATAATGCTAGTTGATGATATTTACGAGCGTGTTCGATTAGTTCTTCAGCTTCTTCATCGCCAATATCTCTTATTTTGCGAGCAGGAACACCAACCATCAAACAGCGAGGTGGAAGATCTTTGGCTACCACACAACCTGCACCAATCATTGAACCTTCACCCACAGTAACACCATTTAAGACGATCGCACCAATACCAATTAAACATCCTCTTTTGATATGAGCAGAATGAATAACTGCACGATGTCCAACGGTTACATAGTCCTCTAAAATAGTAACTTCATTCGGATCCCCATGTAAAACAACACCGTCTTGTAGATTCGTATAATTACCAATTTCGATCGCTTCTACATCAGCCCGAACAACCGCAGTATGCCAAATACTAACACCCTCACCCAAAGTAACATCCCCCATCACCGAAGCATTTTCAGCGATAAAAGCCGAATTAGGAAAATCTATTTGCTTTAATAACTTCATTAATAATATTTCCGTGATTATACGTCTAATGTGAATTAATTTGATTCATTTTGCTTACTGGCTTTAAGCTTGTGGATTGGTCTACAATAACCAGATATTAAAAACATTTTTCAACTTGCTTGTCAGTTTACAGCCATCTAGATCTAAATCTAAACCCAACGCCCTTGAGAACAGGCATCTTTAAAATTGAGAATCATTACAAAACAAATATTGTCGTTTTTAATTGTTTGTTATGGTTAATTTTGTCTGAATATGGTCAGTTCACAGTTTTAAATCCTCAGTTAACATTTTTGTTTTTCTTATATAGCAGAGAATGGGTTGATGAGGACATTGTTGATTAATAAAAATAAAAGTCCCCCTTAATATAATAAGGAGGATTTTAAAATTTGTATTTAGTCGATCATAATTAAAATCAACTCTTGAACAAAAATCACTAAATTATCAGCGGATTTATTGTCAATTATTTAGATCTTAGTTTAATCGAACGATCGAAATTACCGCTAGAACTACCTTTTTTATAAGGTTTACGAGAACTACCGTTACGAGAAGAATATTTACGTCCGCCACCACCAGAGTAGTTACGTCCTCTTCCTCGGCCTCGACCAATTTCAGGTTTATTAGATGCAGGAGGTGGAACTTCCCAATCTTCTTGTAACCATGCAGGGCAGTTTTGATCGTAAAGAATTTGTAATGCAGCAGCGGCAATAGTTGCAGGATCATATTCTTCCTGTAAACTCTTAACCATTGGCAAGAAAGAGGCGAGTCTTTCTCCTGCTAAAGACTCTTTAATTTGAGCCGTTAACTTAACCATTCGTTTAGCTTCTACCGTCGAACGATTAGGAATGTTTTCCACTCGGATAGTTTGACGGACACGACGTTCTATTTGACGCAATAAACGACGATCGCTAGGTTCCACTAAGGCGATCGCTTTACCGTCTTTTCCTGCCCTTCCTGTACGTCCTATACGGTGAATATAAGTCTCGGTATTATCAGGTAAATCAAAGTTAAATACGTGGGTTAAATCCGATACATCCAAACCTCGTGCGGCAATATCTGTTGCCACCACAACTTTAACTTGACCATCACGCCAACGTTGAATTAAACGTTCTCGCTGAGATTGGCTCAAATCACCGTGGTACTCATCTACACTATAACCAGATTCCTGTAACTTGTTGGTTAATTCAGAAGCAGTACGCTTAGTACGTACAAAGACGATCGCACTTTGGGGATCTTCTACCTCTAAAATAGGTTGTATCGCTTTAATTTTAGACCAACCACGGGGAACCATATATACTGTCTGCTCAATGCGAGAAGGAGTATCTTGAGGTTTCTCTCCCGTGACGTTAATGGGGTCATGCATAAACTCATTAACTAATTGCTTAATCTCACGAGGCATAGTCGCAGAAAAACAAGTAGTTTGACGATCACTAGGAGTTTGAGAAAGTATTTGTTTCACATCATCAATGAAACCCATACTTAACATTTCGTCCGCCTCGTCTAAGATGGCGTAACGTAAATCGGCTAAAGATAAATGACCACGATTAAGTAAATCAATAATACGTCCAGGAGTTCCCACTACCATGTGGACTCCTTTTTGTAAAAAGCGAATTTGACGCTCCATAGACTGTCCACCATAAACGGTCTGGACATATATTCTTTGACGGCCAATCAAGTCCTGAAGAGCTTGTGCGACCTGTTGTGCTAATTCTCTGGTAGGAGTTAATACTAAAGCTTGTACGTGTTTTTTAGAGCGATCGATACCATCTAAGATAGGTAAAGAATAAGCGGCAGTTTTACCTGTACCAGTTTGAGATTGTCCCACTACATCTCGTCCTGCCATCAACTCAGGAATAGCTAATGTTTGTATTTTTGTGGGAGTGGTAAAACCAATTGTTTCTAATTGGTCTACTAAAGTTTCTGAAAGTCCTAAACTTGCAAAAGAAGTGTTGGTCATCTGTAATGATTTTATTTAAATTGTTGACTTGAGTTGTCTCGACAGATGAATGGGAAAACAAGTACTTGAAGCAAAACTGGTACGGTAAGGTAAAAACAGATGATTCACAACTGATTAATGGGACACAATATGATAGCAGATAAACTATGTAATTAGTCCTTACCCTTGGGTTATCACTTCTAATTAAACTTTTCCTCGAAAGACAGAGATTAGTAATGAGTTAAGTTTCTTTAAGCATTTTTTCTAACTAACACTTCAAATATTATGATGAATATCTGACAAAAGTTAGAGTCGCAAGCTAATTACTCAAATCGTTTACTGAACCTGTCTCAATTTCACCATAGAGATCATAGACATCTGCTGAAGTAATTCTGACTGATGTTATTGAACCTAGGTTTGCTGTTCCTTGAATATAGATTAAGCCATCTACTTCAGGAGCAAAACGGGGAGAACGGCCAATCAATTCTCCTGTCATGGGGTTTTCTTGCTCAATTAACACTGGCACAACTTTTCCTACTTGTACGAGATTATTTCTCTCGGCAATCGGTTGTTGTACTTCCATTAATTGATTTCGACGAGCTTGCTTTATTTCCTCGGGAACTTGGTCGCTTAAGTTATAAGCTTTAGTACCTTCTTCGGGAGAAAAAGTAAACACACCCACATGATCAAATTGATGTCTTTTAACAAATTGTAACAAATGTTGGAAATGTTGTTCAGTCTCTCCTGGAAATCCGACGATAAAAGTTGTCCTCATCACGGCATTGGGTAAGGCTTCTTTGATGCGATAAATAATTTCATCATTAACTTTTCCCTGCCAAGGACGATTCATGCTTTTAAGGATGTCGGGATGAGAATGTTGTAGAGGCAAATCAAGATAAGGTAAGACATTGGGAGTTTCTCTCATTGCCTCAATTACTTTGTCTGTTAAACCTGTGGGATAAGCGTAATGAATACGAATCCAAGCTATATCTACTTCTCCTCATGCCCGTAACAATTCGGCTAATTTGGGTTCTCCATAAATATCCACACCGTAATTGGTGGTGATTTGGGAAATTAAAATTAATTCTTTAACCCCTTGAGCGGCTAATTGTATAGCTTCATTGACGATCAATTCAATTGTACGAGATCTTTGATTTCCTCGTAAATGAGGAATAATACAAAAGGCACAACGATAGTCACAACCTTCTGCCACTCTTAGATAAGCAACCCCTTCATTTGTAGTACGATAACGAGGTATATTTTTATCAGCGATAAAAGTAGGTTCGGAGGAAACTGCTTTCACTGTTTCTCCTAATTCTACCCGTTCAATAATATCAACTATATTTTGGTAATCTCCTGTACCGACAAGGGCAACTGCTTCTGGTAATTCTGCTAATAGTTCTTCTTGAAAATGTTGTGCCATACAACCAGCGATAATAATTTTTTTCTGGTTCTCGGCTAATTCTACTAAAGTTCTTACAGATTCCTGCCTTGCATCAGCAATAAAACTGCAAGTATTAACAATTACATAATCCGCTAATTCTTCGGTGTTATCTATTCCATACCCTGATTGTGCTAATAATCCCAGCATATGTTCAGAGTCTACACGATTTTTTTCACAGCCTAAATGCGAAACGGCAATAGTTGGCTTTATGCCCATATCTTAAGTGAGATTTCTTTTAAGTTTTTTTAAGAATCAATTTTCAAACAGCTTGTTAATCATAACAGATTTTATTAACTATGAAACATATATCTATATCCTAACTTTCAAGGACAATCAAGATTTGAGATGATATTTTTTGACGAAGTGAGGTAAATACATTACCTGTAACATCCCTCTGGTTATGTAATATCACCAATTAACAATTGATGGTTATCTTTTTTGAGTCAATTATCATGATTTTGCAATAAGATTTTTTGTACTACAGACAAGTATAGCGTTTCTCATAATTATGAGGTACAGTTTGGACTCTCAATCTTGGGGGATTTAAGAGGCTTTATCTGAGCTATTTGTACCTCATTTACACCCGAATTGCTATATGTAAATAAATCGATGGAAGTACTTACATATTTATAAATTATCGATCGATAATTCCACCAGCTAATAGTAATTCACCGTGATAGAGTACTGCCCCTTGTCCAGGGGTAATACCAAATTGAGGTTCATTAAACACTAATTTGACTTTTTGATCTCCTAAAGGCACAACATTTACAGTTTGAGGTGTTGAGCGATATCTAATTTTTACTTCTGCTTGGATAGGATTGTGAGGTTCAGCAATAGATACCCAATTCATCCGAGATACAACACATTCACTTTCACCGCCTTTATCTCTAGTCGCAACTATCACTTTATTCATGACAGGGTCTAATTTGACTACATACAAAGGTTCTGAATAAGCAACGCCTAAACCTTTTCTTTGTCCAATAGTATAATGATGAATACCTTCATGTTCTCCCAATACATTGCCATCCAAGTCAACTATTTGCCCTTGTTTAGGTTGAATATATTTATTGAAAAAGTCCGCCATGGAACCATGAGATTCGATCAAACATAAGTCTTGACTTTCGGGTTTATCAGCAGTTTTCAACTTAAATTGAGTTGCCATTTCCCTCGTTTGAGTTTTGGTTTGATTTCCCAAGGGAAAAATAAGATGGGACAATAATTCTTGGGTTAAATCATAAAGGAAATAAGATTGATCTTTATTTTTGTCTACGGCTTGTAATAATTCGTAGCGATCGCTTTGCTCATTATATTGAACTCTAGCGTAATGACCTGTGGCAATTTTATCTATACCCAAAGTTTCTTGAGCATATTTCAACATGGGAGGAAACTTAACCGTACGATTGCATTGAGAACAAGGCAAAGGGGTAATACCTGCTTCGTAGCCAGAAACCAAATAATCAACAATATGAGTTTGGAATAACTCACGAGTATCAACGACGTGATGGGGAATATTTAACTGCTCACAAATGAAAGCGGCATCTACCATACCTTCGGAACAACATTGTCCTTTTCCTTTCATCAACCAAAGAGTTAGGCCTTCAACATGGTACCCTTGAGAATGCAAACTTGCCGCCGCAACCGAACTATCGACTCCGCCCGACAATCCAACTACAACTTTATTCATAAAATAAAAAAATAAATCGAACTTAGAACTGTGAACTGTGACATCAGAACAGGTATTGCATACAACTTATCAACCTGAACTAATAAATAACTTATGTAGTCATAATTATAATCCAATTTCTATGTTGATGTTATCTATCAGAAATATATAATTATTAATGAATATTAGGATGGTAAAAAACGATCTAAAGCTGATTTTAATGCTGCTATCTCATCTTCAATACTACCCTCAACAGAAGCACGGGTGATACATTCACTGAGATGCTCGTCTAAGATTAACCTTGCGACACGATCTAATGCACCACGAATTGCTGCTATTTGAATTAAAACTTCAGGACAGTCTCTCCCTTCATTAATCATGGTTTTAATTCCTCTTACATGTCCTTCAATTCGAGATAAACGGTTAATTAGTTTACGTTGTGATTCTTCACTGTGACTATGACCATGATTATCTTTATTTCCATGTTTTAGATGACTATGGGAATGATTATTAGAGGAATTAGTTGTCATAAAATTATGGGCAATATTTCTTATTCAATTCCAATTCTAACGAAAATGATCTAGATAACAATTTTCATTTTGAGCAGATATAAAATAAGGATCAAGTTAAGTTTGGAATTACTTATTGATAAATTAAGATTAAGAAAATGCGATCGCAAAAAGTTTTGTCAGAATGGGATTATTTATGAAACGATGAGCTGAATCGCTCATTGTAATGATATATGAA
Organism: Cyanobacteria bacterium MH1_Bin12; assembly: GCA_011088145.1. GTDB lineage: Bacteria > Cyanobacteriota > Cyanobacteriia > Cyanobacteriales > Cyanobacteriaceae > JAALKG01. The sequence continues at coordinate 11,814 of JAALKG010000032.1, forward strand.
GTAATTTCATTTTTACGTGTCAGTTGGCTAGAATAACCGTAGAATATCTGTTTGACGAAAGCATCTATATTTTCCGTAGAATCGGGGTAGGTTATATACTTAGATTAAATTATCAAAAAATCGAGGGTTTAAAACCTCGCCTTGATCGGCGTGAATATTTTTGATGGTAGTAACGGTGCTATTTTCAAAAATTACCTTTGCCCTTTGCCCTTTGCCCTTTTGACTTAGATTTATCATACTGACTACAAAGATATTTTCCCAAAAGTATTACTTGCTTTTTCAGTTAAGATAAAAAAATAGTAGCGAAGCCAAAGATATCTCAGTTAACAATACAGAGCAACATATAAATAGCCATGAGCGATAAAAAAATTTGGTTATATGATACCACTTTGAGAGATGGAGCCCAAAGAGAAGGTATTTCTTTATCACTGACAGATAAATTAAAGATTGTCCAAAAATTAGATGAAATGGGTATCCCTTTTATTGAAGGTGGTTGGCCTGGTGCGAATCCCAAGGATGTCCAATTTTTTTGGCAACTCAAAGAAACTCCTCTCAAGCAAGCACAAGTCGTCGCTTTTTGCTCTACCCGTCGTCCCCATAAACGAGCAGAGGCTGATCCGATGCTGAAAGCCATTTTAGCGGCGAATACTCATTGGGTGACAATTTTTGGCAAATCATGGGATTTACACGTTATAGAAGGCCTAAAGACTTCTCTAGATGAAAATTTATTGATGATACAAGAGACGATCGAATATTTAATATCTCAAGGTCGCAATGTCATCTACGATGCGGAACATTGGTTTGACGGTTATCTTGCCAACCCTGAATATGCTCTTTTAACTCTACAAGCAGCTATTAAAGGCGGTGCAAAATGGTTAGTTTTTTGTGATACCAATGGAGGGACTTTACCCCATCAAATCACCACGATTGTTGAACAAGTGATTGCTCGTTTAGGTCTTGATTTGGATCTAGCTGATAGTCCCAAATTGGGTATTCATACTCATAACGATAGTGGAACGGCTGTAGCTAATGCGATCGCAGGAGTTTTATCGGGTATCAGTATGGTACAAGGAACCATAAATGGTTATGGGGAAAGATGTGGAAATGCTAATCTTTGTACTTTAATTCCGAATCTACAATTAAAACTGGGATATAATTGTTTAGAAGCTAAGCAGTTGACTCAATTGACACCCAATAGTCGTTTTATCAGTGAAATGGTTAATTTGGCTCCTGATGATCATGCACCATTTGTCGGGCGTTCTGCTTTTGCTCACAAAGGAGGAATTCATGTCTCCGCAGTGGCTCGTAATCCCATGACTTATGAACATATCGTCCCAGAAGTGATTGGTAATGAAAGAAGAATTGTGGTTTCTGATCAATCAGGGTTGAGTAATGTGATTGCGAAGGCAAAAACTTTAGGTCTTGACTTAGATAAAAGTGATCCTACTTGTCGAGAAATTTTAGAGAGATTGAAGACTTTAGAACACCAAGGTTATCAATTTGAAGCAGCAGAAGCAAGTTTTGAATTATTAATGCTCTCGGCTTTAAATCAACGTCAACTTTTATTTACTATTAAAGGATTTCAAGTTCATTGTGATATTTTATCAGCAGGACAAATGCCTGAGGCGAATGCCTTAGCAACGATTAAAGTAGTAGTTGATGATCGAGAATTGTTAGAAGTTGCCGAAGGAAATGGCCCTGTTTCGGCTCTAGATAAAGCATTACGCAAAGCATTGGTGCAATTTTATCCTCAAATAGCCCAATTTTATTTAACAGATTATAAGGTAAGGATTCTCGATGGTACTGATGGCACCCAAGCAAGTACAAGAGTTTTGATTGAATCGAGTAATGGAGAACAGCGATGGACTACCGTGGGAGTTTCTTCTAATATTATCGATGCTTCTTATCAAGCTGTTGTAGAGGGTATTGAATATGGTATTTTACTCAGTAAAGACGAAATCAAATCTTTTTCCATGACGAAAAGTACTCAATAGCTTCTTCTGTTAGCTTTTATTGATCAGGTTTGTATCTTCATTTTTTGATTAATTTTTAGTGATCGAAATTGAGTTTACAATCTCTGATGTGAGGAATCTGAGTCAATTATCAATTAACAATTAACAATTTAACTATCAACTGTGACATCCTTACCTATCAGTACGAAAAATCGATTACAGCGTTTGCCTCAAATTCCTCATGTTTGGGAGGGAGATCGTATATCTGTTCTGGGCATTATGGAGAATATGGAACCAGAAATGGCGGAAAATAGTGATTGTATTATTTGGTTAGATGGTTCTGATGGTTTTGTGAGATCGATGGATATTGTGAGGGAAAGTATGGGTAAAGAGGCGATGGTTCGTTCTTTATTAAAAGCGATCGAAAATCCTCAAAATCCTGCTACTCCTGCCCGTCCTCATAAAATAATTGTTAAAGATAGGGAGTTGCAATTTTTATTAAGAGGTGTTTTACAAGATTTAGAAATAAAAGTTGACTATCAACCCGAATTACCATTGATTGATGAATTGTGGCGGAATTTTCACAATCTTCAACCTTCTAAGACAAGCCACATTGGTTCGGATTTATTGTCTGCCATCGAAAAAATTGCTTTAGATTCCATTTGGGAAAATCAACCTTGGGATCTTATTTCTGAAGAGGAAATTCTCAAAGTGGAAATTAATCGTTGGGGGATAGAGAATCTTTATATTTGCGTCATGGGTATGTTAGGACAAGAGTTTGGTGTGATATTATATCGATCGCTTGAATCTTTAACAAATTTTCGTCAAACAATTTTGGATTTGGGTGATTCTCCAGAAGAAGACCAATTGGAAGCCGCTTTTTTGCAACAAGATTGTTGGTTTCTTAATTTTTCGGGGGATGAAGATGAAGATTTATCTTTGACTTATCATCAAAAAGATCATAGCCAAGTTAAACCTATATTTGGTAGTATTCATCCTTATGAAGGTATTCGATCACTTAAAGAAGAAGAAGAAGTTTTACCTATTTATATTGCCTTAAAAGCTTTGGCTCGCTTTATGGAAGAATGCGATCGTAATTTATTGCTAGAAGATGCAGAAGAACCCATAGAAAGAGAATATAAATTTAAAATACCATTAAGCAAATCTTTCCTCAAAATTAAACTCACAACCATGCCCGAATTTACGGAAGATTTGGAAAAAATGTGGGATGAAGGAATGGAAGATGAGGATGATGATGACAAAGAATCCATGGATTATTTAATTGATAATAAATTAATACCTGAAGGGACATTAATTTCTTTTAAAACTCTCACAAATAATCAATTTTTATCTTTAGAGCAAAGCTCTCATGTCGAACTATCTTCTTTTGTCACAAATCAGATTAAGAAACAAGTTAAAAAACAGGAGTTTCCCGTAGTTATTTTACAAACTACTCGCCCTAAAGCTTATATTTTGATGAATCAATTACAAGAAAAACAAGGGATCAAAAATATTGCTTTTGCTATGGTCAATAATGCGATCGAAGATATAGACTATGATTTAGGTATTTTCCAAACAGGAGAAGGTAACTTTCACCTTTTTGCTCAATTTCCCCACAATGAGTATATTGAATCTCCCCTAGAAGTAATCGAATTATGGAAAGATGAAGTTCTTACTCAATTTAATGGTCACTGTGGTATTGTCATTGCCATGGGTTTGACTGGTGCATCTCGGGGTAATCCTCAAGATAAAGACTTGTTGTGCTTATTTTATACTCAATTATCAGAAGATAATCAATTTATTTATCGATAATGTGAGTATTTAGTAATTAACAATTAATATTTGAGCAACCCCTATCTAGCAGAGCATCAATTTTGTTTTGAGGGATAAGCAGTCATATTCAAAACTCTAATAAAACACTTTCTCTCCCAGCTCCTTTTCTCTGTTCTTCCCTGCTTACTATAATCTATCATTTCAAACTTGACAGATTACTAGCAGATTTTATCTAATGATGGTAGAGAAAATCAGAATAATACTTACTACATAAAATACTCCCACGATTTGGGTTTCACTCCAACCGCTTAATTCTAAATGATGATGAATTGGAGCCATTTTCAAAAGTCTTTTACCTTTACCCTCAGCATCTTTTGTCGCTTTATAATATAGTACCTGAGCTATAACTGATAAAGATTCTAAAAAGAATAATAGACTGATGATAAATAAAGCCCATAAATTTTGACTAAGAATACCCACTGCGGCTAAACCTGCACCTAATGCCAATGAACCTGTATCTCCCATAAATACAGATGCTTTGTTGCGATTATGAAGTACAAAACCCCAACAACCTCCGCTAATCGCTAAACAAAAGGCGAGTAAGTCAGGATGACTATTACTAACTAAAATACCTAAACCCAAAAATGCGATCGCACTAGTACCACCAGCTAGTCCATCAACACCATCAGTTAAATTAGTCGCATTACTTTCTGCTACCATCACAAAAACCACTAAAAACCAAAACAGAAAACCCAAGGGTAAGACCAAATTAAAAGGTAAATTGATATCAGTGATAGAACTAGGTTGAGTAAAAAACATCCATAGTGAAAAAAGTAAAGCAAAGCCGACTTGTAAAATTAATTTTTGCTTAGGAGTTAAACCTAAATTGGTTTTTTTTCGTAATATTTGCCAGTCATCTACCCAGCCGATAAAACTATAGCCAAGGGTAACTAACGCAACAGCGATGACATTGGCAGAAAAACCACCAGCAATTACGCCAATGATGACAGCTGTCGGGATGAAAAAAATTCCTCCCATGGTAGGAGTTCCAGCTTTCTTTAAATGACTTTGAAGTCCATCTTTTTGAATTACTTGGGATGCTTTTATTTTTCGTAACATCGGTACCACAATATAACCTAAAGCTCCACTAGCAATAGCTGAAAGTAATAGATGACCCAGACTTGGGATATCTAGCAACATATACGCAACAATGGTTAAACTTAGACCTAAAAAGATAAATAATGACCAACCAGAAGGATTTATTAAATAATTGAGCGATCGAGAATTACTGTCCATAATTGATAATGATGCCAATGAATATCACTTTGATAATATACTGGTCAAAGTCAAAAATCAAAAGAAAAATTTTGACTCATGAACATATATTGAAAAAAAACTGATTTTCCTTAACTATTTTTAAATATAAAATACAATTTTGTTGCGATCGCTTTTTTTTCTAACCATTGTGATAATCACTATATAGCATTTCTCATAGTTATGAGGTAAAGTTTTGACTTGCAAGTCCCTCAAACTTGGGGGATTGTATCTGAGCTATTTGTACCTCATTGATACGGAGATTGCTATATTGCATTTAATTGTTAGTAGATAAAAAATGTTTTTCATTATCATCATCTTGCATTAAAATTTCAGGTTCTAAAACTAATTGATCATTATCCCATGTTTTTTGTTCCATTTTTTTTAGTTCTAATTCAGGATCAAAATTTAATCCTAAAGCAACAATTATCTTCTCTTTATTAGCATATAAATCAACAAAAGCAGTTAACCAATATTGAGCAAGTAAAGGTTCTAAAGCCGTTATTGCCCCCAGAATTAGTTCGCTGGGAGGATGAACCTCTGAATAAGATGGATCTTCCCAAGTCCGATCTCCTGTACTCCAAGTTTCTCCTTCCAAAGAACCTTTAACAGAGACATAACAATTTTCTTTACAGTATTTATTAATCCACGTTCTATTATGTTTATAATATTGCAACCATTTTTTCTTTAATCTAATTTTTATTTCTTCAAAATTTTCCATTTTTAATATCGGTAATAATTATTTTTTGGTTTAAATAATATGTTGATTTATCTAATTATTTTTGTAAAAAGACTGTTAATTTGATTTAGCATATTATGATAAAGTTTTGTTTATTGCTTTGTGAGTGCAAGGCTTATAATTGAATTTCATTTTTAAACCTGAGCGAGGATGTCAAGATGGAATAAGCTTTAATGATAAATCTTGATTGGGTTCTAATTCCCATTCAAAACCTCTTAACAATTTAGTGGCAAAAATCTTCATTTCCAATTGTGCAAAGGCATAACCAAGACAAAAGCGAGAACCTCCCCCAAAGCCAACTAAACTATAGTCAACCTTTTTATGCTCTGCTCTTTCTGGGCTAAAACGTTCAGGATCAAAAATTTCTGGTTGTGAATAAATATTTTTATCTTTATGGGTTTTCTCAATTCTATATAAAACCTGCCATCCTTTGGGTACGGAATAACCCTTGAAGACAAAGGGTTTGACCACACCTCTAAAACCTCTTGGCACTGGAGGATATAATCTCTCGACTTCTTTTAATATGCGATCGAGATAGGTCATTTTTTTGATCTGTTCTAAGTTAAAATTATCTTCAGAGCTTAAACCTTCTTGTTCGAGTCGAGCTTGGTTTAAAATATCAGGATGTTGGGCTAATGCCATAAACAAACAAGTAAGCATCGATGTTGTCGTTTCATGACCAGCAAATAACATCAATAAAGCTTGTACTTTTATTTGTGCCTCGTCAAGACTATCACCTTCTTCATCTTGAGTCTGAATTAATAAACTGAGTGCATCTTGTTGAGGATTCTTCCGTCTAGAGATAATTTCTGTTTCAATATGTTTAAGTAAAAAATCTCTGCCTCGTACAGCTTTGCTATAAGTTGTCCAAGGTAATTTAATTGGTAGGGCAAATAAACCCGCAGTTAAATCACTAAAGTTTTTGGATAATTCGGTAATTTGGTCATCATTACCCATATCACTTCCTAAGAGTAAAACACTTGCTATCTCAAAAGTCATTTTTTTCATTTCGGATAACATTGTTAGATTATCCATTTTTGACCATTTGTCTAGATAGCGATCGATTATCTCCATCATCGTGGCAAAATAATTATTGAGAGCCGTACCATGAAAAGCAGGCATTAACAGACGACGATTTTTTTGATGCTCTGCCCCATCCTGTAAAAATAAAGATTCTCCCAATAACTCTCTAAAATTTTGTGGCCATCCTTCTCGCCAAGAAAAATTATCGAAATGAGTTTGCAGTATAAACTGATTTGCTTCGGCACCACACATTACCACCGTTGGTTTGCCAATAATATTGGTTTTAAAAACAGAACCATACTTTGCTTCTCTTTTGTCGGCAAAATTAGCATCTGTTAGAAAATCAATAGTTTCTCCAATCCAAGGTAAACCAAAACTACCCGGAGGCACAGAAGGAGTTTGATTAGTTTTTTGATTATCGTTTATCTGATTCACTATTTTGTCATTTTACTCATTCTCAAATTTTAATTTTGTGGTGATACAGATTAAGACGTATGATTCGGGGTAAACCATTCACTTAAACCTTCTCCCAATAAAGATAATCCTGTCACCATACTTGTCATTGCTAAACCGGGAAATAAAGCAGTCCACCAAATACCAGTGGGTAAAGCATCCAAGGCTATTTTTAAATCATGTCCCCATTCTGGCACATCTTCAGGTAATCCTAAACCTAAAAAACCTAAGCCACCTAAGATTAAAATTGCATCTGCCGCATTGAGAGTAAATAAAACAGGTACACTTTGAATCACATTCGAGAAAAGATACTTCGATAAAATCCGACGAGGAGAAGCTCCCATCGCTTGTGCCGCTTCAATAAATAATTCTGTTTTAACGCTCGTTGTGTGATTTCTCACTACTCGATAATATTGAGGGACATAAGAAATTGATAAAGCTAAAGCTGCATTTAAAACACCTCTACCTACTACAAAAGCCAATGTTACTGATAATAATAATCCTGGTAAAGTGTAAACAGTATCCATTAAAAATAAGAGAATTTTATCGGTTTTTCCTCCGAAATAACCACTAATTAAACCTAAAGGAACACCAATAACTAAACTTAAAATAGTAGCTAAAAAAACAACTTTTAATGCTGCTTGAGAACCAAAAATGGTTCGAGAAAAAACATCATATCCTTGACTACTTGTACCGAATAAATATTCTAAACTGGGAGGATTATGAATAGGATTACTTAAAGAATCTAAGGGATCTTTTAGTATATTCATATCTTGTAATAAAGGTGCATAAAATGCAGCTATCATAAATCCTACGGTTATAATTAAGCCACATATTAGAAGAATACTCGAAAGTGATTTAAGTTTATTTTTTTGCCAATTGAGTTTGTGTGTAATCATATTTTTAAGCAATAATTTTAATTATTTAAAATATTTATATATTCAAAAAGATTAATAATATACAATTTTAAAAGCCTGTTAAATTCAATAATTTTAATCTTCATAAATTAGTTAAAAACTTGTATTTCATATTTTTTAATTTAAATCAATTTGTGCTAGTGTTATACCTCATGAGTTTAAAAAATGCCATAATACAATGTTTCAACAATAAGTATATTAAACAACTTGATCATTGACTGATATAGATTTTAAATTTACTGGTGAAATTTTGGGCAGAAAAAGTTGCAATACAAAATAAATAATCTAAATTAAAGATGGGCTAGTCGTCAATGTGATTGTGTGCTATATTCAGCTTATTATCTAACTGTTTTCTTATCCAAAATAGAAGTTAGTTTTATCTCTTTATCGAAATCATTTGAGGTCTTTTTTACGAAAAAATAACTATTTGAGAACAATTGTATTGGATATCGATAAAACGCATAAGCTACGATGCTTGTGTTTATCATAAAATCTCCCAAATGGTTACTATATATTGCTTACTACTAGAATTTTTTATTATGTCAGACTCTAAACAGAAGATAATTTATGATTTAGGTGCCAATAATGGACAAAATCTCAAATATTATTTAAAGAAAGCTGATGTGGTTGTTGCTGTAGAAGCAAATCCAATTTTAGCAAAAGAAATAGAAAAAAATTTTTCAGATGAAATTGCAAAAGGAAAATTGTTTGTTGAAAATTGTGCATTAACCATAAACCAATCATCTGATTCAATCCCTTTTTATTTATGTGAAAAAAGTCATCCATGTTCAACTATTATTCCACCGGCAGAAGACCAATCAAAAAATTACAAAAAAATATTGGTTCCATCTCTTAATATTATGGAATTAATTGATTTTTATGGTGAACCTTACTATTTGAAAATAGATCTTGAAGGTTTTGATCATATATTACTAGAACACTTATTTGTAAATAACATTAGACCTCCTTATATATCTGCCGAGTCACATATAGCCGATATTTTTTGTTTATCTGTGTTCCTTGAGAAGACCCACGGCTATGCCCATGGGATGAATCA
>JAALKG010000189.1 GCA_011088145.1 Cyanobacteria bacterium MH1_Bin12
ATCGGGGGATTTCCACTCGATATGATCAACTAAAAATAAATTTTCTTGGTGGTATTCATTTAGCAGCGATCGTCATTTGGCATAATTGATGACACGCCCTAGAACTCAAAACACAGAATTAAGAACTGAAAATTCTTGCTCAAAGATTGAAATCAGGATTTTCAAGGTGATCTTAGATCGAAAGAGAAGTAAATTTTGGTTATCATGAAATAGAGAAACACTTACCAATAAGCGGATATATTTTTGGAATTATGTCTTTAGCATTAACAGATGATAACGTCGAACAAGTGTTAGACGAATTACGTCCTTATTTGATGGCAGACGGTGGAAACGTCGAGCTTGTCGAGATTGATGGACCTATTATAAAATTAAAATTACAAGGTGCTTGTGGTTCTTGCCCTAGTTCTGCAATGACTCTAAAAATGGGGATTGAACGTCGTTTAAGAGAAAAAATTCCTGAAATTGCAGAGGTTGAACAAGTATTGTAATTACATTTGTAGTTGACGATCGCTTATTCTTGATTGTCAACTATAATAAAAGGTTGCTTAGAATTTAGAATTTAGAATTACCTCCAACTTCAATCAAGAAGAGATTTGAGATAACATGTCTTCAAGAAATAATCAATATAGTGCAGATCAAATAAAAGTCAAATCTATTCTCAAGCTTATCGAGAAAAAACTTGGTACTGTTGTGACTATTCAAAATCAACCTCGTGAAGATTGGATTCACTAAGACTCATGGCTAATCTTCACAGTACATGATTGGGTTATATTAAGTTATATTAACTTTTTTTGATGGTAATATGTTGCAATCTTATAAACTCAATAAAATTTTCAATTGGGATGATTTGAACTTAAAAAATATAGCTGAAGATACCATAACCATCTTTTGGGGAGAATGGTTAGATTTGAGGGCAAGACTGACTCAAATTGCTGCCACAGGTTTAATTTCGCCATTAATTTACGTTTTGGCATTTGGTTTTGGACTAGGAAGTTCGATCGATCAAGTTAGTAAACCTGTAATTGGAGATAGTTATCTAGAGTTTATTTTACCAGGGATGATTGCTCTTTCATCCATGACGATTAGCTTTGGTGGTACGACTTTTTCAATTTGTGGCGATCGTCTATTCAGTAAGACCTTTGATGAGTTATTATTATTGCCAGTACATCCTATTGCCCTACATTTAGGAAAAGTATTCGCTGGCATAGTAAGAGGATTAATGACAGCAACATCGGTAATTCTCATCGCCATTTTATGTACAGGAAAAATTTCTAGTTTTCTCAATCCCTTATTTTTATTAGTTTTGACTTTAAATTGTGCCGTTTTTGCTGGGATTGGCGTAATTGTTGGTTTAAGGGTTAAATCTTTAGAATCTGTGGGCTTATACAATAATTTTTTAATCGTACCCATGTCTTTTCTTGGGGGTACTTTGTTTGATCCCAATAATCTTCCTGCTATCTTGAAAATTGTAGTGTATTGTTTACCTTGAACTTATACAAATTCTGCATTAAGAGCCTCTGCTTATTTACCATTAAGCGATTTTCCTTGGTATAGTATTCCCATTTTACTCGTAATAGCGATCGTCCTTACTTTTATTGGTGCATACCAATTTTCTCATCAACAAAATTAAAAAATTTAAGTTATAGTTGTTAAAAAATTGTTGTTAATTGTCCATTGTCAATTGTCCATTGCTAATATAGATATTAGAACAAGAGAAAAAGCTTGAGTAATTATGGGAATATTCGATCGTCTTGGTAGAGTAATCAGATCTAATGTCAATGATATTATTGATAAAGCAGAAGATCCTGAAAAAGTACTAGAACAAAGTATCCGTGATATGGGAGACGACTTGGTTAAAATGCGTCAAGCAGTTGCCCAAGCCATTGCCTCTCAAAAAAGAACAGAACAACAGTTTAAAAAAAATCAAACAGAAGCTAACACATGGCAACAAAGAGCTCAATTAGCTCTTTCCAAAGGGGATGAAGCTTTAGCCAGAGAAGCTTTAGTTCGCAAGAAAACCTATGGGGAAACTGCCGCTACTTTAAAAGCTCAATTAGATGGTCAAGTCGGTCAAATCGAGTCCCTCCGTCGTAATTTGACAGCTCTAGAAAGTAAGATTTCCGAGGCCAAAACCAAAAAAGATATGCTTAAAGCTCGTTTGAGTGCAGCTAAAGCAAATGAACAGCTACAAAGCACCATTAGTAATATTAACAACAATTCTGCCATGTCCGCTTTTGAGCGTATGGAAGATAAAGTCTTACAAATGGAAGCTGTCTCTCAATCTTCAGCAGAATTAGCTGGTATGGGAGAAGAAAGCAAATGGGCGGCATTAGAAGGTGGTAGTGAAGTAGAAGATGAGTTAGCAATGATGAAAGCACAACTATCAGGTGCTTCAGAGCCTACAGCTGCTTTACCTGCCAGTAATGATGCATCTGCTTCGACTAATTCTGAGGTCGGAGAATTAGATGATGAGTTAGAACAATTACGTAAAGATTTAAACAGTTAATTGTTAATAATCAAGATGTAGGAGTTACAGAAGTTATAAGTAGAAAGATTCAGAATATTTTTTCTTGAAAATAAAACTACTCAAACCCTGAACTCCTTTATTTTTTCTAAAAAATTGTCATGATTAATGATTCCTTAATAACCGATGTCATCCACTGAACTTTTTGGGCAGAAAATGTAATGCTAATTGCCTATTCAACTTTGAACTTTGACTATAGCAATTCCCCTGTAAGTGAGGTACAAATCCCTCAGATTAAAGCCCCCAAAGTCCCCACCCAGACTGTCGGCATCTCCCCTTATCAAGGGAAAAAAGGGGACTTACAAGTCCAAACTGTACCTCATAACTGCGAGAAACACTATATTAACCCCAGAGAACACAGAGATTGACGTTTTTAATTTGTTTTTGTTAACCATCAGAGAAATACCAAATTCTTTGCAAATGTCTCTTATCCTTGATTTCAGTTGCTATAGCGGAGAAAAGGTTGATTAGGACATTGATGGGGTGCGACCTGTTAGTGATAGGATAAATAGTATAAAACTTAAAAAGGCAAAAA
>JAALKG010000033.1 GCA_011088145.1 Cyanobacteria bacterium MH1_Bin12
CTTTGTCGATATTGTCTAGATTAACAATTGCTCGCTACTTTTCACTACATCTATATTTATAATTTTGGCGAAGGTATTGCCTGATACACATTACTTAATCGTTAGTGATACTTATCAAGGTATCAAAGTCGGTGAAATAATCGTTACTTGGTTACAACAAAATCATTTCATCGCTGAAATAATTAAAATAACCGATTTGGCGACTAACAATCGAGATCAATTTCGTTTGGCAATGTCAGAGTTAATTAATTGGTGTAATGATAATTTGAAAGGTTTTCGTGACAGCGGTTATCAAGTTATTTTTAACCTTACAGGTGGTTTTAAAAGTGTTCAAGGTTTTTTGCAAACAGTCGGAATGTTTTATGCTGATGAATGTATTTATATTTTTCAATTTAGCTCTCAACTATTACAAATTCCTCGTTTACCAATTAAGTTGGATGTCGAAGATGTCATTAGTAAAAAATTAACTACTTTTCGTCGTTTAGATTCTCATTTAATGGTGACAAAAGAACAAGTAAAAGAAATACCCGAAACTCTCCTATTTTTCTTAGAAACAGATAATCAAGTTGAATTATCTGAGTGGGGAAAATTAGTTTGGTTACAAGCAAAATCGACTTACTATCGACAAGGTTTATTGACCTCTTTAAGCGATAAATTGATTTATAGTGATGAATTTGAAAAAAATGTTCAAGCTTTACAACGACAGTCTGACCGAATTGAATTGGTGAATATTCAATGCGATCGCCTTTCTCAATTTTTAGATTCCAACAGAACAAATAATCCTGCATCCTTAGACTTTAAATTAATCAAGAATACACATAAAGGTTCAACTCATGAATGCGATGCATGGCACGATAAGGATGCCCAAAGAATCTTTGGTCATAATTTGAACAATGGTAAATATATAATCGATCGTTTAGGGAAAGCATTGCATTGATAAATAGCAACAAAAAACGGCATTGCTGAATCTAGATATGAAATATACAAAATATATTGATACTACTTTTGAAGTTATTAATCATTTCTCTCTTCTCCCATCTAACCTTAATGACAAATCATAGCTAAAATCACCAACGCCCAAAAAACAATTTACGGACAAAAGTTAACCTATCTCACTACGTTGCCTATTTAATTTGTGCTAAAAGTATCCATGTTGAGAATTTATTTTCACAATCACATTTGTTATTCGATAACTCTCAAACTTTTCTGCGAAGATATGACTATTAACAATTACTCGCTCACTCATTGTCAATGAAAAAATCTCGAAGTTTTTATTTTTGCTATAAATACTTAAATCTTAAGTCTCTTTTTTATGTTGCTACCTCCACAATACAAGCTATATTTAGCAACACTTTTATCGATTTTGACGAGATTAAAGTCACTTTGGTTAAGATTTGGTTAAAATAGTCTATGGTTACTTCTATGCAATACTTATAGCTATTTACTTCTTTTTTTCCTGTTGAGCTATTTATTTGTTATCTGTTTGTTCTCAACTAATGTATATTATCTCCATTCATTATTTGATAGAGGTTTAAGCCATTTTCAGAAGACTGTTTGTTTCTCGATCTACACAATAAGCTGATCGCTCAAAACCCCTATAATCTCGTTTGATTGTGTCGATTCCTTACTCTATAAGGCTTTGAGAATTGCTATTGTCTATAATTGAAGCGTGATTTATAATCAAAATAGCTATTGTGTAGATTTGCACATCTACAACCTTGACAGAGTATATATTCTAGAAGGGTACTCTCTACCTGTGGAGTCACACAGGACTCGTTTATTGTTTACAAAAATCAAGAAGAATTAGAAAACTGGCAAAAAGGTTGTCATAATTTAGGAGTTAAAGTTATCGCTCAAATAGTTAGTCAATATGAAGAAAATAATAGCGATTATAACTTGAAAGAAAAAGATATTATTACTAGTGAAAATAATAATTTATTTACAGGTATTATTCATCAATTAGAAAGAGGTGTAGAAATTGACGATCGACCTTTTGTTAAACAATTAGCTCAATTTATTGTGGATATTGCTTCATAAACTTTCATTAAATTATTTTGTCGAACTTAAATAATTCAAAGACATAATGCCAAACGATTAGACGAAGCCTGCGGCTGTGCGATCGCTCTAAATAGTCGAAGGTTAAAACAATCTTGAACATTACAGAAATTAGCTATTTAATGCTCACCAGAGTCTATTTTATTAAAGTGGTTTTTGTCTATCTACCTGATTTAATCAGACTTTTTATTCTGTGAATTAAATTTAACTCTGACTTTTTCCCATTGTATTTTCTTAAGTTTCTTAACATAATATATAAAAGACCTTATCTAAATAGTATATATGCTTTGAAGTAGCTTTACCTGCACTGGCGTTGGTTAATCAGGACATGAAACATTCTAAGTTACAAAAAATATTTGACATGATAAATATTATCACTATTGTCCATGAACAATGGACTATTATTGCTCACCTAAACCACAAATCATAGCTGAATTTAGCAACGCCTTATTTGGTCAATAACATAATAAAAAATGAAATGATAGAGAATAACGAATCAAATATTTATACAGCAATAACCTTTGCACCAGTACAAAGTTTTATCGAAAAATCTCGGAAACTACGAGACTTATATGGCAGTTCATTTTTACTGTCTTATCTAGCCAAAGTAGTCTGTGACACGGCTAAAAAACATAATTATCAAGTCATCTCACCCGCACCAATCGACATGACTCAAGGTACACCTAATCAAATTATCATTAAAGGTGACTTAAAAGAAATATATGCTAAATTTGCCTTTGATGAAGCATGGAAAACCATAGTAAACTATTGTCGCAACTATATTGAAAAGCAATTACCAGAATTTGAATATAGTTGGCGAAAATATTGGAATGCTTGGGCAACTAATGCTTGGGAATTTTTTCACGCCCAAGGTAAATTACACAAAGTAGAAGAGTATAATCAAAATTTATCTGAAAATGAAGAACCTTTAACCATTATCACCTATACTCGTCGCCAACTTAATCAAGTTAAATTTGCTCGTAACTGGGTAGGTGTTAACTGGCAAGGGGAAAGTTCTAATCTTTCTGGTACAGATGCGATCGCATATCCCGAAATGGGTAGTAAAAGTAACCCTATTCAAGTTGGTATGGCAGAAAGAGATGATTTAATTGAAGATTTTTACGAGAAATTAAGTGAAAAACTAGGAGAAAAAATTATTGACAAAAAAGAATATTTAAACATTCCTGAATTAGTTAAAAGACTAATAACTTTAGATACAGAAGTTTTAGATAACTTACAGAAAATTCTAGAGCGGAAAGGTTTTCCTGCTATAGAAACACCTCAAGGTTTTAAAGATTTAAACCGTCAAAGTGATTATGTACAAGATAATCGTTGGACAGTTTGGTTTCAAGGAGATGGCGATAGTATCGGTAGTTATTTACGCTCATTCAGAGACAGAGATCAAACTGATTTTAACTTAATAGAATTGAGTAATAAAGAAGAAGAAAAATTAGGTGAATTTAGTGAGAAAATGCTTGATTGGGGTAATAAATTAGATAGAAGATTACCTCGTTCCTTAGCAAAAGAAAAAGGAGAACAAGAGACTGATTATCCTAATGGTAAAATTATCTATTCAGGAGGAGACGACTTTTTAGGGGTATTATATCGTAATCGAAAAATAGATGATGATCCATCGTTATCTCAACTTGATTCTTTAGAAGTATTAGATTGGTTTTATCAATTTCCTCAAATTTGGCAAGAACACGGAAAAAAAATCACTGTCAGTGTGGGTATAGTTTGGGCAGGACATAGTGTGCCTCAAAGGGATGTCTTGCAACATTGTCGAGAAACAGAAAAATTAGCCAAGAAAAAAGGCAAGAATCGTGTAGCTATTCGTATCCTTTTTAATGGTGGTAATTATATCGACTGGGTATGCCCTTGGTGGTTTTTAAAAACAGTCTTGACAAGTTATACAGATAGGCAAGGAGGAGATAACTGGACTCATTTTTATAATGATGTTAATACCTTAGAATCTCGTCATGCTTTTGACAATAGTAGTGCCGAATTAGCCTTAAGTTTATTCGAGATTTATTTTGGTAAAGATAATCGTCAACGATTGGAAACATATCTATATGGTTTACCTAAATCCGATGACTTAGATAAGATTAATGAACATCAATATAATGGAATACTCGGTAATTATCAAAAAGAATTTGACAACAAAGCAATCAAGCCGATACCTGATTCAAAAAAGAATAAAGCCTTAAATAATTGGGTTATTAATTTAGCAAAAGTTGGTTTTCATCTCTTTTCTACTTTGCGGACACCTTCATCTAACAACAATAAAAAAGAGTTAGCACAAGTATAAAAATAACACTGCTTATAAGGGTTTAACAAGACTCAAACCTTACGGAAAATCAAAAAATCATGTTTAAATATATAATCAAAATCACTCCCCTCGGTTTTCTTTATGGTAGTGCAGGGGCATTTCTCTCTCCAGAAAATTTAGTAGGACGCTCAGGAAATAGCTTCCCTCCTTCCTCTGCTACTGTCTCAGGTTTATATGCTTACAAATATGCTAATGACGATCGCAAAATTCAAGAAAAACTTGGTTTTTTACCTAATTTACAAATAGCAGGGCCATTCTGGGCAAAAAATGACCATCCAGAGAACTTTTATGTACCGACTCCACTTAACTATTTAATCAAATTAGATGATGAAATTGAGAAAGGCGAAGTAGCCAAAACAGGAGAAATTCAACATCAACTGACATGGGATAAAGATAAGAAGCAATGGCTTCCTTCTGTTACAGGAAAATATGACAGTGACACTTGGATACCTATTAAAAAATGGAACAATCCTGAAACTGTATGGGATAATCCTTGGCAATATAAACCCAATTTACATCCTAAAATCAACAAACAACAACGCATAGTTGATAAAGATGAAGGTAGAGGTAGTCTCTTTTTAGAAAATGCCGTGCAGATGCACCCTGAAACCTGTTTAGTTTATTTAACCACAGAACAGATAGAAGACGGTTGGTATCGTTTTGGGGGAGAAGGACATTTAGTCGAATTAGAATGTCTTGAAATTACCGATAATTATCTGCAAGACTTACTAGGAAAAGAAACGGGTGACTTCTTTGCCTTAATTACT
The DNA here is from genome assembly GCA_011088145.1 of Cyanobacteria bacterium MH1_Bin12. GTDB lineage: Bacteria > Cyanobacteriota > Cyanobacteriia > Cyanobacteriales > Cyanobacteriaceae > JAALKG01. Next base: position 5,152 of record JAALKG010000033.1, read on the forward strand.
CCTGCGGTTTGGGGTTCAAATCATTTATCTTATCAGTTTCCCATAGTCAGAAAACTAGACAAAAGAGAGAAACAAGAACAAGATCATGATTTAGAGCCAGAAGATAGCATCGGCCAAACCCCTTTAGAGTGGGACAAGGACAATGCTCAATTGATTACCGAAAGAGCAAAACCTTATCGTTATCGCTTAGGAGGTGAAGGAAAGACCAAACGCTTATCTAGAGGGCGTTATGCTGTACCCGCAGGAACAGTATATCCATTAGAAAAAGCTATTTCCAAGTCTTGGCTAGACTGGGATGATGACTGGTTTCCCTATGAAGGATATTGTTACAAACGTTGGGGTTGTGGTTTAGCCTTACCTTTACCCTCAGTGACAAATTCAACTGAGGGGTACAAAGCTTGCCATCCGTGTCAAATTAAGTAATTGACCCACCTTGAATTCAGTCATTCAAGGCTAACAGGATTCGTTCATTGTCATGAACTTTCTACATGGTGGGCAATGCTCACCCTACATTCTACATTCTCAATTAAGAAAAACTATGTATCAAAAAGCTTACGGAATCATTGAAACATTAGCGCCTTTACACGTTGGTGCAACCGCAGGAGAAGAAACAGGTAATTTAAACCTGATATTTCGAGATCAATTTACGCAAACAGATATTATACCAGGTAGCTCGATTCGAGGACGTTTTCGCTCCGAAATGTATCTCAATCAAGGAAAAAAAGAAGCTAATAAATGGTATGGACATGATGGTACGAAGAATGAGGATGAGCCACAAAAAGAAGTTAGTACTACTGAATCGCCAATAAAATTTGAATATGCTTCCATTGTTTGGCTACCTGTATTTTGTCCCGGGCAACCAGTTGTCTGGGTTTCTTGCCCTCGATTATTAGCTCGTTATAAACGCATTACTAGTATTCAAGATAAACTACCTCAAGTATATACAGGTTCATCGGTTTTACAACCTTTACAAGTAGAAAGAAAGCCTAGTTTATTTTTTAACTTTGGTTTTCTGGAAATTGAACATCCTAATCAAAATTTAACCAATTGGTTTCCTTTCGGCGAAGAGTTACCAGCGGTGGTAGTTGCTGATGATGAAATTGCCATGATTCATGATATGGCTTTATATCGTCAAAGTCGAGTGAGGTTAGACAAAGATGAGAAAAAGGTAGAAACTGGTGCTTTCTTTAACACCGAAGCTTTACCTGAAGGCACTCATTTAATTTTTCCTGTGGCAATGAAAAAAAATCAGCAAACCAATGATTCATGGAAACCTTTTGACGGTGAAAATTCTCATGATGAAGAAATCTATTTAGGTGGTTTGGAATCGATCGGTTTTGGTCACTGTAATATTAAAATCAAGGAGGTTTAATTATGGCTTGGCAATCTTATAACTTAGACAAAGAAGCTCACGATTTAGTTTTCAGATATCGTGATAAAGACGCTTTAAATCAATCCTACAAAATGCGTATGGCTGTACCTTATGGTTTAGAAAGATTTTGGGGTGAGCAATTCAGATTAGAAAAAAGCGATCGCAATAAGGCTCAATATTGGCGTGATACATGGACAAAACTAGTATCTATCTTACAAAAAGCAGGTATCATTCTACCGAACGATGCAGTGAATAGTAATGAAGATATCCAAAACATGAGTAAAAAATTATGGGAATTTGATCAAAAACAAAGAAAAATTGCGATCGCAATTCTTACCCAATTAACCGAATCAATGGTTTGGTGGACACAACGATATAAATAATAGTCAAGAGTCGGATTACAAAAACCAAGAGGTAACTATTATGAAAGACGCTTATGAAAGAATCCCCCTTATGTTTCGCGCCCAAATCGACGGCAGATGTCAACTACAATATTTAGTTGATGTCCGTGAGCGTGAAGATAAACGCCAAGATGCCGAAAAATGGGCAGACGAGTGGTTAGACTCTGTTGAAGAGCAAAAAAAAGATCATCAATTTAGTTCCCATGTACAGACGAAAACCTATAAAGTCACAGGCAGATTTATTACTAACAGTGGACAAGACGAAGGAGTTACTCGTCCTGTAATTGGTGCAAAAGGCTTTCCTTACTACCCTGGTTCGAGTATGAAAGGGGCTTTTTTACGGGCTTGCCCAGAAGAAAAATGCTCCTATTATTGTGGTTACGAAGATAGAAAACAAAAAGAAGCTCATCCGGGTATTCTTCGCTTTCATGGCGGTTACCCCTCAGCTGATTGGAATCAAGAAGAAATAGTTGATGTTGTCCATCCTCAACAAGGTTGGCAAACTCAAACTAATCAAACCCATAAAAAACCAAAAGGTGAAAGTGCCTTCATTCAAATTTCTCTCCATCAACCTGAATTAACCTTTGGTATTTCTAGTAAGAAAAAATTATCTACTGAACAATGGCAAGAAATTTGGCAAATATGGGAAAAAGCGATCGCTCAAGGCATTGGCACAAGAGTAAGTGCAGGTTATGGACAAGTAAAACTCGATCGCACTAATATTAACTCCTTGATGAGCATCAACCTCAAAGGACAAGGATTAGCTTCTCAAGTCATTAGTGGTGAGGGAGAATTTCGCCCCAATATGTTTAAAGCAGCCTTGCGAGGACATACCTTAAGACTCTTAGGAGGTGTTACATCTGCGGAGAATGCTGAAGCTATTACCAAGAAACTTTGGGGCGGTTTTGGCGGTGAAAATGGGGCAATAGTAGGAGAGTTAGGAATTGCTTTTAATCCTATTGACTTAGACATGGATTACTTTACCTATACTCCTAGTCGTCGTCCTTTTAATATGCCTATTTATGATTTAAAACATGGTGCTTTAGATATTTTAGCCATGGGCAAAGTGAAAAAGAAAAGGAAAGATAATCTAAAAATATTTTTGACTAAGTTAATACAATTTTCCTTGTTGCTAGGAGGCTTTGGTAAATCGTGGCGAAGAATTGACCATCGTTTGTTTTTTGAAGATTATTTAGATAATGGTGATAAACCCATGATTGGTTGTCATTGGCAGTTAGTTAAACCTTCCACTAAATACTACATTCTTATCAATCAACTATCTGATATTACTACTTTCCTTAATGATCTCCATGAAAACATGAAGGGATGGGTAAAGCTAAACTTAGATCAAAATGCTTTAGATAGTAGAGGGGCAAATTGGCGAGAGTCTTTTAAAAAAGGTAATGTGCAAATATGGGGGCGAATTGCTGAAGATAGAGACGATAGCGAAGCCGTTTACTATTTCCATGAAGAATATAAATCTAATCAAACGATTAAAAAATCTGATTTGACAGGTAAAATGAGTAAAATTGGGCGTATGTGGCATCGTATGTATCCCCGTCGTCTGAAAACTAAAGATAATAAAATTAAACCCACCAGAGAATACGTGGAGTTGTTAACTATTTTTCCTGATGATAGCGATCGCACTCATAATTTTTTAACTTATTTAGATTCATCCCAAAGTGAATTTGAACGATTGTGGTAATTAATTTTATTTTGTGCGTAAGCCACGGGGTGTAAAAGTACTACTTAAACAAAAACAAGCTCTAATACACACTGGGCAAAGGTTTTGACGATCGTCTCTCGGTACACCTTTACGCCCTTTGTCCTGTAAGCTTTTCAGCCATTTTAGGTCTGTAGTTCTTTGTATATCAATCGTCATTTTTGCGACTCTTCCGCAATCGTCCCTTAAAACCTTTGCGAGGAAAGAGTTACAATAGTCGGCAGTCTACCTATGGACTTAACATAGGACTTGTTGGAAACACCCAATTACCGGGACGAATAATCAAAAGTGCTTTGTCTACCTATGGACTTAACATAGGACTTGTTGGAAACAACTGTCTGCTCCATCGGGGAAACATGACGATATAGTGTCTACCTATGGACTTGACATAGGACTTGTTGGAAACCTTGTTCTAATTCAGATTTCATGAACTCCGAATAAGTCTACCTATGGAAACGTAAAGCAGTACTTATTTTACTTGAAGATAATGAGTGGAATGAATTATCAACTAGAGAACTAGCTAAAATTGCCAAAGTCTCCCACCAGTTTGTTAATAATGTTCGTAAAAAAATTAAAGCTAAGGAACAAGAATTAGCTGAAAAACACATACACCCAGAAGATGCAATTAAATACCTCGATGACCTTGAACAATTAGAGCCAGACAAACCTTTAAATATCAAAAATAAAGGCTTACCCCCAGATGTAAAACTCAAAAACAAAAAACTTCAAACTTATGCGATCGAAATTAACCAATCAACTTTAGATAACATCTGTAAACATTTACAGAAGGAGTGATTAACGGTTTACTCGATCGCATTGAAAAACGAGAAAATCAAGGATCAGAAGTTTAACAAATGAGAAATTAAGCAAATGAAAAACTGTTGTTATTGTCAAAGTAACTTATTAAAGAATGCTCCAACTAATTATCTGAATTTTTATTGACTACTAACCAATTTGTGTAAGTCAAAAATTCTGTAAATTAATCAATCCTGATACAAATAATAGTTTATAACCTTATCTCGATTACGTCATTAACAGCCTTCTTTCGATCGCATTCTCCCAATTATTAGTCATTTCTGCCACAGAAATATTAACTAAATTTTCTCCATTATTATTAATAGCCAAAACTTGAGATTTAACCACACCCAATTCCTGCCAATTACCCGCTAAATTAGTATCTAAATAATTTTCCCATGTAGACCTCTTCTCAGCAGAAACAGAAACCACAATTAAACTAGCTAACTCACCAAATAAAGCCGTATCCAAACGCATCTTATTCACGGGTAAACTCACTTCACAGCCTAACTTTCCCGCAATACAAGATTCCGCTAAAGCGATCGCAATACCACCTTCAGCACAATCATGGGCAGATTTGATTAAACCATTGCGAATACCTGCACGACAGGCATTTTGGACAGATTTTTCTAGCTCATAATCCAACGCAGGAGGCTTACCCGCAACGGTATCATGGATAGTTGCTAAATATTCTGATGCACCCAAAGAAGGAGTAAATTGACCTAAAACATAAATGACATCCCCCTCGTTTTGCCAACCTTGCCCCACAACTTGGCTAATATCAGGAACAATGCCCACCATGCCAATCACAGGAGTCGGATAAATTGGTTGCGGATTACCATCACCATCAACCGTTTCATTGTAAAGAGAAACATTACCACCAGTCACAGGAGTATTAAACTCTCGACAAGCTTCGGAAATTCCAGTACAAGCATTATGTAACTGCCAATAACCGATCGCTTTTTCAGGACTCCCAAAATTCAAATTATCAGTAATAGCAATGGGTTCAGCCCCAACACAACTTAAATTACGAGCTGCTTCAGCAACGGCTAACTTTGCCCCTAAATTTGGTTCTAAATAAACATAGCGAGGATTACAGTCGGTGGTTGCCGCAATACCTGTAGTCGCCAACTCAGGTTTTCCATTGACAGGACGAACTCTGACAATCGCCGCATCTGCTCCCCCCGGCATTACTATTGTATTATTTTGGACTTGATGGTCATATTGATGATAAATCCATCTCTTAGAAGCAATTGTAGGAGTATCAAGCAAGGTTAAGAGAATATTTGACCATTTTTGATCTTCAATGCCATTCACATTACAATCAGGCAATTGAGCTTCATTCCATGACCATGCTTTTCTTGCATATTCAGGAGGTTCAGACATTAACTCATGATGATAAATTGGAGTGTTATCAGCTAAGGCAGTCGAAGGCACTTCAGCGGCAATTTTTCCCTTATGGAATATACGAACAATAGGTTCAGCAACAACCTGTCCTGCTACTACTGCATGGAGTCCCCATCGTTCAAAAATATCGATTAATTCTTGTTCTCTTCCTTTATGAGCCACAAATAACATTCTTTCTTGAGATTCAGACAGAAGATATTCGTAAGGTACCATTGCTGTTTCACGGGCGGGAATTTTGTCTAAATCTAACTCCACACCAACACCACCATTAGCTGCCATCTCCGATGTTGAACAGGTAATACCCGCAGCCCCCATATCTTGGGCAGCGGCTACGGCTCCTGTTTTGAAAGCTTCTAAGCAGGCTTCTATTAAGGATTTTTCGAGAAAAGGATCTCCCACTTGTACTGCTGGTCTATCATCCATAGATGCGTCAGTTAACTCGGCACTGGCGAAACTTGCACCTCCCATACCATCTCGACCAGTTGTTGAACCCACATACAATACAGGATTACCAATTCCTACTGCACCAGATTTAACAATTTCATCAGTTTCCATTAGGCCAATCGCCATAGCGTTAACAAGGGGATTACCTTTGTAAGCTGAATTAAAATCAACCTCACCGCCAACAGTGGGTACACCAACGCAATTACCATAATGACTTATACCCTCGACAACACCTTTAAAAATACGTTTAGTGTGGGGATTATCGAGATTACCAAAACGTAGAGAATTAAGGATTGCGATCGGTCTTGCACCCATGGTGAAGATATCTCTTAAAATACCTCCAACCCCTGTTGCTGCACCCTGAAAAGGCTCGATCGCACTAGGATGATTATGAGATTCAATTTTAAAAGCAACCCGTAAACCATGACCAAAATCCACAACTCCTGCATTTTCACCAGGGCCAACTAAGACTCTTTCTCCTTTGGTGGGAAACTGTGATAGAAGAGGGCGAGAATTTTTATAACAACAATGTTCTGACCACATTACTCCAAACATTCCTAATTCAGCCTTGTTAGGATGTCTGCCTAATCTTTGAACTATATCTTCATATTCTTCTGGTTTAATTCCTTCTGCGGCGATTTCTTCGGGAGTAAAAGATGGATTCATAATCTTTTTATTTCTTTAGTGGTCTGAAATAGTAATCAATATTTATCCATTATCAATTATCCATTATTAATTATCAAGTATTAAACTCCAATAGTTCAGACAAAATCAAGCATTGATAGCCCTTTAGTTATAAAGATTGTAGTAATTGGGATGGGATTTGATCAAAGTTAGCTCTAGAGCTAAGGGAGTTGCAAATAATAAATATACCATTTAGGATATTTCTATGGGAAAAAATATCGCACTGATGCCCCCTAAATCCCCAGTAAAAAAGGCAAAGCATCCACTTAATCCCCCAGAATTGGGGGCAAGGAGGCGGGGGACTTTTAGACAATGAAACTGGTACTTTATTTTCACGCAAGTCCCTAACTTGTTAATCAATAATTTGAGTCGATGATGATTGAATTCACGTCTTTTGTAATAGAGACAAACAGATTAAGCATCTAGTAGTTCATCAATTTTGTTTTGAGGGATGGGCAGTCATATTCCAAACTGTAACAAAATACTTTCTCTCCCAGCTCCTTTTCTCCCTTCTTCCTTGCTACCATAATTTATGATTAACTAAAATCTCAAAGTGGTTCGTATAACTGAAACCCAAATAGTATCATTATTACTATTATGATCTGGGTTAATTATCACATAAGCACCGGGGGTAATTTTGATATTATCGGTTAAAGGATATGAATAAACTAGTTCAATGATATAAGATGTGTCTTTATCCGCTATACTTCGATCGATCGAAGTGACTTTAGGAGGCATTCCCCCCGCAAATGCCAAAAAATCTCCTTCTTTGACCACATCCAAAAATGCAAGATTTGCAGACCAATTCCAAATATCGGCACGTTGATCTTGATTGCCTTTTGACTCATTTCTACCTTGAACATATCCTGCCCAACCTGCTAAATTTAATTTTTTACTAATTCGCCAACTGCCTTGTATTCCAGCTCTTAAAGCGGAAGTGGGAACTCTTCCAAAAGGTCGTTTTGCAAGGGGACTACCAACAGTACCAGAAAGATTTACTGAATTTTGGGCATGGGAATAACCAAAGGCAAGACCAAAATCAAGATTCTCCGTGGGTTCAAAATTGAGCTGACCAATAGCGGTATAATCGCCATTAAATATTCCATTTCCTGTACTAGGATCTTCACCGCTACCTGCAAAATAGCCTAAATCTAAACTAACAATCTCATTAAATTCAATATTTGTACCGATTCCTTGTTGTTCGCTACCATTACGAAAAACCGCAGGATTACGACGGGTAAAACGGCTGATTGCACCTTTGCCACTACTTTCGAGTATAGGGTTATGTAAATTTGCGATCGTCCTAAAACTGAAGCTATTAGCACCTAGCCAGACTCTAATATTATCATTGAGAGGAAAGCGATATTGTAAGTCCCGCACAGCAAGATTATTATTACTATTAGCATCAAAACCCAACCGTGCCATCTCTGTACCAAAACTTTCATCAAGTTCAGGCATATTACCCGATTGTAAACGGATAATTAAAGAATCTTTACCTGTAAAACTTGTCTGAAGATTTAAACGCACTCTATTGCCCAGACTAAACTGATTACCTGCTGATTCATCTTCATCTTCAATATTTCTATCTGAACCTCCACTAGCGACAACGGCAATAAGAACTTCTCCTCTTAATTTGGTGGTGGTAGAAAATGAATTATCTTCGATAAAGGCAACTTGATTTTCTAAATTATCGATGTTATTTGCGATCGCTTTTAATTCTGAGCTAAAATCATCTTGTAACCGTTGGAGAGTAGTTAAATCTTGTTGTAATATGGGGATTTTTTCTTGCTGTAAATTTTCAATTTTCATGGTACAAGCATTCAAGCCAGCAGCAAATTCGTAGCGACTTAAAATTCTCTGTTTACCAAAAGTGCCGTTAGGATAACCTGCAATGCAGTTATATTTTTCCACTAGATGACGCAATGCTTCATAAGCCCAATCAGAGAGAGAAACATCTTGTAATTGATAGACATTCGTTGTATCAGCTATTTGTTCTTCTTCTAATCTAAGCTCTTGATTTTTATCTATTGATGTTGATGCGACCGCATTATTATTAGTTAACCAAGGAAGCATCATAACCAAAGTTAGTTTTAATATAGGTAAAAATTTTGTCATAATTGAGAATAAATAATTAGCTTCCTAAACATTAAATCAATATTTAAAGATAATGTAATCGGTGGAAATACTGTTCACACAAATCAATTAATGTTGAAGTGAAAGGCTGACGTTCAGGAAATTGGGTACTAATGGAAATATGTCTAACTAAAGTTAATATTTTATAGGATTCGATCGCGTTCTCATGATTTTCTCCTGCAAGTTCCATGAATTTATTTTTTACAGCTATTTCTCGATCGATTAAAGCATCAGGATTACCTAAAGTGCGTAAACTTTGTTCTGTCAGATGAGCCATAAAATTACCAATATCAACCCCAACATCTCCCTGACAATATAAATCAAGATCTAATAAATAAAGCTTTTTTCCATCAACTAAGATTTGATCTGGGTAAAAATCTCGATGAATTCCTTTAGTTTCAGGTATTGGAGTATTTTCACCTAAGCGATCGCATAATTTTAATAATCGTTCTAATCTTGTCTGCCAATGGGGATAGATTATCATCATTTTTTCGAGTCTTTGATGAAGAATAGATAACTCATCTGCCATTGTATGACTTCGTTTGGTGGGAATATTTGCGTGATGTAGTTTATGAGCAACAAGAGCAATTTTTTTCGCTAAATCAATACCATTTTCCTTGGTTAATAAATCTGTGGAATTTACTCCGTCGACTTTACGTTGTAGCCACATTTGAAAATCAGGAATAATACCAATGGGTTCGGGAACAGAGATTTTATCCTCACTGTTATGATTGAAACCCTTTTCCCACAGGGTTTTGTTCAATTTATAGCTAGAATAATCTAAACCTTTGCCACGCACTTTTCCGAGCAATGTAATTGAGGGAATATCCTCTTGAGGAGAAATTATTTTGACTTTGTATTCAATTAAACAACGACGACCAATTTTATGACGAAGAGTGCGAATAGATGCTAATTCAATTTTTCCTTTTCCTTGATGTAGGTGAGCTAAATGATTATTAAATTGATTTTCCACTTCAATCGGATTTAGAGTATTCGCCAAAAAAGGCATTTTCGGATCTGAAGCAAGGTTAAATCGATCGATAATAGGAATATTGGTCATAAAAAGTCAAAGTTGAATGGACAAAGTTTTTTCTTTAAAATAGCTGAAATCATTACCGATAAAGGTTTACCATTTATGCTGATTCGAGTAGAATCTGATCAATTCGATCGAGTATCAGTCTCATTTTTTCTACCCAATTGGAATTTCGAGAACGAAAAGGTTCAGGAACTAAACGAAATAGACAAATAGCCAGATAAAGGTTAAGTTGAGGACGCACAGAATAAGAACAAGTCCCTTCATAGCCTAATAATAAATGTTCACAAGCTCGATCGATAAAATCAGGTGATAAATTATCGTATAACACTTGTCTTTCTAAATGAGCGATAAAATTACCAATATCAGCCGTGGGATTACCTATTATTGCCCTGTCTAAATCCAAAATCCCGATCATATTATCCTCCATCAACAATACTTGATCAGCATAAAAATCTCCATGAATAGAACAATTAACCCAAGAAATAGAAGATAGTTTATGACACAATTTCTTGGTTAAATTATTAATAATTTGGCTAAAAGGAGGATAGATAAAAGTTAGCCAATCTGCTGTTGATTGTAAAGTTGAAATCTCCTGTTTGGTATTTACACGAGGAAATTTGGAAGACAATTTTTGTTGATGAAGTTCACCCAAAGCCTTTCCCACATTTTCCCAAACAGAATTTTCACAATTGGGTAACATAAGTATTTCGGTCAATAGAGAACCCTCTAACCACTCATAACTAATAATTTGATAGCGTCGAGATCTTCCCAAAGTCTTCGCCAGACAAAGATTACCTTGAGAAGAAAATTTTTTAATTTTCCTTGATATATTGTGATAATCCTCAGAAGTATAGGCTTTGATCAAAGCTTTTGGTTTTTTTTCAACTAATAATTGAGCAACATAACGACGTTCTGGCTTGTAACGTAATCTTTTTACCTCTCCTGTCCATAATTCTGGCTTCTGGGAAAATATTTTTTTCAGGATGTTGTCTTGATTTTCTCGATCGACGATTTTGAATAACCCTTGAATTTTAAAATCATTAGGTATAACAGTAACGATGGTCAACCAGTTATCCAAAGCAATATTACCATTACCAAGAACTCCTACAATAGTAGTTTTTTGTTTCCATTTATGAAATTTATGACGATCGTCATAACAAAAAGCTTTAGCGTATATAATTACTGACTCACCATTGACAGGCAAATGATAAGCTACTAAACAATTAGTTCTAGGTTTATAACGAAGATAATAACTTTGAGGAACACCTATATCTACGTTATTAACATATTGTCTGAGAATCTTACCCAAAGCTTCCGAGTCAAATAAAAGTGACAACCCCGGAAGTCCTTGATCTCGATTAATAATATCAACTTCAGCAGATAAAATCATATTTCGTAATTAATAATGAATAATTAGTTTTTATTCCGAACTCACTTTTTCTTGTTCAATATACTAATATTTGCTGAGTATCTAAAATTGACTCAAGGCTCACCGTTTTGAATTCACAGTCCCCAATTCTGAATTTTCCCCACGAGTTAGAGCTTGTAGTCTATAAAGAGCAGCATAAGCACCGTTAAATTCTATCAATTTTTGATGAGAACCTTGCTCTCTAATCGTGCCATTTTCCAAATAAAGAATAATATCCGCACGAGCTGCTAAATGTAAATCGTGGGTAATCACAAAAGTAGTTTGATATTCTGCAAGTCTTTCTAATGCTTCTATTACGGCTTTTTCACTTTTATCTTCTAATATTTTTGATCAAATTAAATACTTGCGTTAAACATTAAGATGTGGAAATTGAGAATGTTTGGTTTTGACAAAAAAACTATCACTAATCCATATTGATGTTAAATCTAGACCTTTATCAAGACCAACAAACGGTATCTTTTACTAAGAAATTTACCTCTAAATCTGAACCGATGAGAATCGTTCTTTATTCTCACGATACAATGGGACTCGGACATAAGCGTCGTAATATTCTGATTGCTCAAACTTTAGCTGCATCTGATTTACCGACAGAAATACTTCTGATTACAGGTTCACAAACAGCAAGTGATTTTGTGAAAACTTCTGGAATAGATTGCCTTTCACTTCCCGCACTTTTCAAGACTAGTGATGGGCTTTATCAATCTAAAAATCTCAATTTTTCTTTCCAAAAAATAATTAAATTACGCTCTAAAATTATCAAAGTAGCTGTCGAACAATTTAAACCTCATATATTCATTACTGATAATGTTCCCAGAGGTGCAGGTAAAGAATTAACTCCTACTTTAAAATATTTGCGATCGAAAACAAAAACTCATTGTATTCTTGGTTTAAGAGACATTTTAGATCAACCAGAAGTTGTCGCCCGTGACTGGAAACGTGCCAATAATGAAAAGGCAATTAGAAAATACTATAACGAAATCTGGGTATATGGTGATTCAAGAATTTATGATATACGTCGAGAATATAATTTCTGTCAAGATATCATTGCTAAAATCAATTATCTGGGCTATTTAGATCAACGACTAAGACTTAAGTACGATTTATCTAAAAGCCAAAAGATATTGACAGACTTAGGACTTCCCCCCGGAAAATTTGTGTTGTGTTTATTGGGAGGTGGACAAGATGGAACGACATTAGCACAAGCTTTTGCCCATGCCCAGTTACCAGCCGATACGAATGGAGTAATAGTTACAGGGCCTTTTATGCCCATAGAAGAACGACAAAAATTACATGATTATGCTTCTTCTCGGAAAAATTTACTAGTTGTTGATTATCTTCCTGAACCGACTTTGTTTGTGAAGGAAGCTGATCGAGTAATTGCCATGGGTGGATATAATACTACTTGTGAAATTTTGTCTTTTCAAAAAAGAGCCTTGATTTTACCTCGCGTCAAACCCAGACTAGAACAGTTTATCAGAGCAGAGATTTTGGAAAATTTAGGTTTAATCGATATGATTCATCCTGATAAGGTCAATCCTCAAAATCTCACTAATTGGCTTTGGAAAGAAGATAAAGCCTTTCAACAAAACTATAATGTTGATTTTAACGGATGTGATCGCTTAGTGACAAGTATCGAAAACCGATATTTATTCTCCAAAATTGCAGCCTAAAGCTCTATTACAGGATACTTAAAAGTGAATCCCATGGATTTTATTTTCTGATTAGAAACCCTGACGTTAAACACACGGGGAGAAGGTTGTAATTCGTCCCAAATGATCGGTTCTAGATCATATTTTTGAGCTAGTTTGTCTAACATTACTTTGCGTTGCATAGGCTCATCCCCAACGAGATTAAATAAACCCGACAAATTTTGCACACGAGCGAATTGAATACCCGCCACAATATCTTCTAAATGCACCCAGTTGCCATATTCTAATCCTGCACCTGCTCTAGTTTGTCCCATAGCATTACGGAATATTTTTTTGATTTCTCGATTTTTCCCATAAATACCACCAAGCCTTAAAATACAAACATGACGATCGTCAGTTTCCATAGAGAGTAATATTTCTTCTACTTCTAACAAAATTTCTGCAAAAATATTAGCGGGTTTATCCCTTGTGTTTTCATCTACCCACGCACCATCATGATTACCGACGATAGAATAACTGCTAGTGTAAATTACTTGTTTGACAGTATCGTTATTTTGCAGAGCTTTTTTTAAATTCTGAGCAGTTTGCACATAAGAAGAACGATACTTTTCCTCAGTTCTGCCTTTTGAACCCACACTTAAAAGAATTATGTCTTGTCCTTGACAAATGTCCGTTAATGCTTGTAAATCATCTCCTTGCAAAACTTTAACATGGTGAGCAAAATCTGCGAGTTGAGTTACTGTTTCTGGGGATGTGGTGGTGACAGTGAGTTTATGTCCTGCTTCGTACCAAGTTTTGGCGATCGCTTTTCCGACATATCCACAACCAATAATAGCAATTTTCATTGTTTAATATATTCTCCCAGAAATTATTTTGTAAGACTAAAAGGCAATTAGCGAAGGTGTTAGAGTATTTTACCTGTCAATTGTCAGTTTTGATTAAAAGCGATCGCTTCTGAGACCAAATAATACAGCCAAAATCCCTAATTGAGCAATAATTGTCACTGCTGTTTTGAGATTTGCATTTAATTTATGACTATCTTCCCTTTCAGATATGGCTTGAAGCAAATAAAATTGATCCTCATCAGAAAGAGCCGCAATATAATCGGGTGAAATAGTAATTATGGGAATATATTTAAAATAATCAATTTTTCGTCGTTGTTCTAAATGTATATCCTGTAATAGCCGATTTTTCTTTTCCTTGGCTTCATACTTCTCTAAACTAGCTTGATCTCTCACAAATTTAACTTGTTCAGCAATTTTAGTATTCAAAGTAGAATACACAAAAACTACAATAAGACCATAAACAAGCCAACCACCAGCCCAAGCACCACCGATTATCACAGAAAATAGATTAGCATTACCTAAGCCCATAAACCATAAACCCGCCATTCCATTAAGAATGGAAATAACAAAAATAGTGATTTTTTTGGCTAAAGTTTCCCCTTTCAAATACTCATTGGTCAAATATTCAGGTTGATGTCCTAGAAATTGTAATTTTTCTCTGACAGATTGATTTATCTCTCTTTCAATGGTTTTATATTCGATTTCAATCTCTTGTTTCTGAGCCTCCAATCTCTGAGCAACTTGTTTTAATCTTTCTGTATCAAAAACAGGATTAACAGATGAATATGTCTGATTTCTTTCTGGTTGCGGTGGTGGTGGTTTTGGAGATGAAGTTCTTGATGTATTTACTCCATAAGAATTTTGTTGATCATATTTTTGTCTCTCTGCTTCATTAATGAGGACGGAGTAAGCTTCACTAATTTGTTTAAATCTTTCTTCTATGTATTGACGTGCTTTTTCGGGTGTCCCCGGTGGCAATTTATCGGGATGATATTCTTTACAGAGTATTCTATATGCAGATTTAATCTCAGCAAAACTTGCTTGAGGGCTAATTTCTAAAATTTGATAGTAGTCTTCCATAAAATAATCGATCGCACTATCTTTTCATTATAGTAATGATATATTTATTATTGGCAACTTCCTAATCAGACAAAACAGAAGCTAAAAAACGCTCAGTGTAATATAAAGCTAATTGATTACTAATGCCAAAGAAAACTGCATCAAAGGAATGATCAGCCCAGTCAATGTCCAGAAAAATCGCATTATTCCCCGATTCTCTGAGTTATTGAGTCATTTTTTCTCCTGCGATTGATTGCACCATATTATCTCGTTTGGCATAAATTAGAAGAGTTGGCGGTAAATTTGATTTAACATGATTTATCGGTGAAGCTTGTTTATACAAATCAGGTAAGTTATCAGGATTGTCACCTATATATTTTTCCAACAAGTCACGGGTGTTGATAAGATCAGGAAAAGGAGGATAACGATAACCATGAGTTAAATCAACGGAACCATAGTAACTTATCACTGCTTTAAAACAAATAAAATCGTTTTCATAACCATTTATAAAAGCAAATTGCCCACCAGCAGAGCGACCTAAAATAGCCATTTTTTCGAGATCAACTTCCCAGTCTGAAGCGTTTTGTTTGATATACTGCAAAGCTAGTTCCACATCGTATAGTTGGGTGCGACCTTCAAATACTACAAAGAAGAGAGAGTAGGAAAGCCATATTGAT
>JAALKG010000190.1 GCA_011088145.1 Cyanobacteria bacterium MH1_Bin12
TACCTTCTTTTGTCATGAGTAACTATACTTATTGTAAAAATGGGATGCTCCCAATTTTTCATTATGATTATAGTATTTTGGATCTGTTCCTTCAGTAACGCACTCTACAAAGATCTCGATTTGTAATTTGAATGTAGATATTAATTTTAGGTCACAAATTTTGTTAACATTAAGCAAGAAATTTTATACTTAACAAAATCGAAACATGGCGCTCATTGTCCAAAAATATGGTGGTAGTTCAGTTGGTTCAACAGATCGCATCAAATCTGTAAGTCAGAGAATTCATCGCACAGCAAAAGCCGAAAATCAAGTTGTTGTGGTTGTTTCTGCCATAGGAAAAACAACCGATGGTTTGGTCAAATTAGCCAATGAAGTTTCGAGTAATCCTAATCGTCGAGAAATGGATATGTTACTGTCCACAGGAGAACAAGTTTCCATCTCCTTGTTGAGTATGGCATTACAAGAAATCGGACAACCTGCAATTTCTTTGACAGGTGCGCAGGTGGGAATTGTTACCGAAGCACAATATAGTAAAGCCCGTATTTTAGAAATTAAAACCGATCGCATTAACAAACAATTACAACAAGGGCAAGTCGTTGTTGTGGCAGGATTTCAAGGTATTACCGATTCAGAAGACCTCGAAATAACAACTCTAGGTAGAGGTGGCTCAGATACATCCGCCGTGGCATTAGCAGTGGCAATTGGTGCCGATTGTTGCGAAATATACACTGATGTACCCGGTATTCTCACAACTGATCCTCGTATTGTCCCTTCTGCCAAACTAATGGAAGAAATAACAGCTGATGAAATGTTAGAGTTAGCCAGTTTAGGAGCAAAAGTATTACATCCAAGAGCGGTGGAAATTGCTCGTAATTTTGGCATGCCTTTAGTGGTCAAATCCAGTTGGACAGAAGATCTAGGAACAAAAATTATTTCGCCCCCTGTACAAGATAAATCCATGGTGGGATTAGAGCTTTCTAAAGCTGTCAATGCCGTTGAATTAGATGCAGATCAAGCTAAAGTTGCTCTGTTACGAGTCCCTGATCGTCCGGGGGTTGCCGCTCGTCTATTTGGCGAAATTGCCCGTCAAAATGTGGATGTAGATTTAATTATTCAATCAATTCATGAAGGTAATAGTAATGATATTGCTTTTACTGTTAGTAAGGCTGTTTTACCCAAAGCGGAATCTGTGGCAACTGCCATCGCACCTACATTAAACCAAGCCGATGCTACGGATATTTTGGTAGAAAAAAATATCGCTAAAATTGCGATCGCAGGAGCGGGAATGATTGGTAGACCAGGTATTGCCGCCAAAATGTTTAGCTCTTTAGCCGAAGCTGGGGTCAATATTCAAATGATTTCTACTTCGGAGATTAAAGTTAGTTGTATCGTTGAACAGGATCAATGTGAAAAAGCGATCGCAGCTTTATGTAAAACTTTTGAGATTGCTAGTTCTAATCTTAGCTTAAAACAAAATCCAAGCAATGATAGCGTTTTAGTGCCTGTAAGAGGAGTTGCCTTAGATAAAAACCAAGCCCAAATAGCTATTTTATATATTCCTGATGTACCGGGAATGGCAGCGAAAATATTTACTATATTAGCCCAAGAAAGTATCAGTGTGGATATGATTATTCAATCCCAAAGATGTCGCATTGTCGATGGTATTCCCATGCGAGATATTGCCTTTACCGTTGCTCAAGGAGATGCTCAACAGGCACAAACAGTTTTGGAACAACTGCAATCAGAAATAAAATTTAAACAAGTTATTGTTGATTCTAATATTGCTAAAGTTAGTATAGTTGGCTCAGGAATGATTGGTTCACCCGGAGTTGCATCTAAATTTTTTAAGGCTTTGGGTGAGGAAAATATTAATATTTATATGATTACTACTTCTGAAATTAAAATAAGTTGTGTTGTAGCTGAAGATCAAGCTGTCAAAGCTCTCAAAGTCGTTCATGAGGCTTTTGCTTTAGGGGGTGATACAACTATTGAAGTGCCTTCTAAAGAATAGACTTCGTTGAGGAAGAAGAAAAAAAAGTTATTATCTTGTCTGTTTTTGTTTTGCCAGAGTTCTATTCTTTCAGATTGCCAAAATGCTATATTATTTCACTAGAAATGACATCCTAATTGATATAGTTGATTTTGTATGAATTTTGTTGCTAATCTTCAGTCGATCGCTAAAGTTATTCAAGCTAATATTACTGATATCCCCATCGATAATTTAAAACAAGAATGTGTTGGTGTTAGTACCGATACCAGAAGTTTAAAACAAGGCGATATTTTTGTCGCTTTAGAAGGAGAAAATTTTAACGGTCATAATTTTATTACCCAAGCAATTGATCAAGGTGCGATCGCAATAATTGTTAAAGAAGACTATCAAGATAATCATAATCAAATCCTCACCTTAAAAGTAAAAGACACCTTAGATTCTTACCAAAAAATAGCTAATTGGTGGCGAAAAGAATTAGATATACCCATTATTGGTATTACAGGATCTGTCGGAAAAACCACAACCAAAGAATTGATTAGTGGAGTCTTAAAAACTCAAGGAAATGTCCTCAAAACAGAAGCTAACTATAATAATGAAATAGGTGTACCCAAAACACTGTTACAGATCAATGAAAATCATCAATATGCCGTCATTGAAATGGCGATGAGAGGAAGAGGAGAAATCGCCTTATTAACAGACATAGTTCAACCAAATATTGCTGTCATTACCAATGTTGGTACGGCTCATATTGGTAGATTGGGTTCTAGACAAGCCATTGCCGAAGCCAAATGTGAGTTATTAGCAAATATGGACGATTGTGCCGTCGCAATTCTTAATGGTGATGACGATTTATTGATGGAAACAGCCAAAAAAGTTTGGCAAGGTAAAACTTTAACCTATGGTCTAAAATCTGGTGATATCAAAGGTGAATTAGTTGATGCCCAAACCATGAAAGTCGATGTCAAATTATATTCTTTGACTTTAACTGGTTCGTATAATGCCTTTAATCTTTTTGCTTCCAT
>JAALKG010000034.1 GCA_011088145.1 Cyanobacteria bacterium MH1_Bin12
CAATGGTTAAAGGCGTAATAGGGGTTTCAACTGCTCCTACCACAACCTGAGTGCATCTTTTTTGCCTACTTAATTCATATCCTTGAGCGATGGCAACTAAACCAGTTGCACAAGCATTAGCAGGGGATAAAACAACTTCTGAAGCACCTAAAAAATTAGCACAGAGAATTGCAGGTTGATAGGGTAAACTCTTCAACCAAGGAGGATTAAACGATATTTGTAGCTCAGGATTAGCATGAGAGCGTTTTTGTAACCAAACTTCCCACTGACTTTGACAACCACGACTAGAACCAATAACGACTCCGATATCTTGACAAGGGAGATTTATTTTACTATCAACAGATAAGTCTTGAATTAATTGAAGAGTTAATTCATTTATTTGTGAAGGTTGAGAATTAATAAGCCCCAAAGGTAGACGTGAAAAAGAAACAAAAGGTCGACTAATTTTAAGACCAGAGATTCCTCCCTCGAGATTATTCCAAGTTTCTTGAGTATCTCCTAAACAAGACTGAATAGAAATACCCGTGACAACAACTTTGTCCATGTTTTATTCATTAACAATTAATCGGTAATTAGGGTCTGCTGAAAAAGTCAAAAATAGTTGGTAAGGATAATTGAGAATTGCGGTCAGAACCCGCGGAATTTTTAATCCGCAAGGGAAGGCTGACCAAGACGAGAATTGACAATGGGAATTTGGGGTTATTTTTGGTGTTTTTCAAGGTGAATTCTAGCTGTTAAGCATTATTAGTAAAGGTTTCATCCTTATTTAGCAAACCTTAAATAAGCTTTGTCGGGCTGTGAGATAATTTTCAATACAGAGTTTTTCTTACAATCTTTGTAGAGAAGTTGCATAGAAAGTTTTAACGACTATGATTATATTTATAGCCGAGAACCTATTGATTCGGACATTGATGATTGTTGAAAGTATTGCTGTGTCAATATTTCAACTTTTGGTCATCGTACTTTGCTATATGAAAAATTTTTCTATTAAAAAAGGGTGTTTAGATACACCCTTTACCGTGAAACTGGAAATCTATTTAAGATTATCTGCTCCCGAAATAACTTCTGCTGAGTCAATGCGATCGCCTTGTTGTATTTTGTCGACTACATCCATTCCTTCAGTTACCTTACCAAAAACAGCATAACTACCATCAAGGAAAGGCAAATCAGCTAAAGTCAAATAAAATTGGGCAGAAGCAGAATCAGGCATTTGTGATCTCGCCATCGCAATTACCCCATAATCATGTTTTAACTGAGGAGTCATGCTAATTGTTTTGCTATAAATTATTTCTGAAGGGTTAGCTTCATCTTCAGATGCAGGACGAATCTCTAAAGGAACATAGCGAGGAGTACCAGTCTCAGGTTCGACATAACTACCTGTACCTAATTGGTTGACAGGGACATTAGGATTTTTACTATTGGGATCACCACCTTGTGCTACAAAGGGTTGAGGTTCCTTAACAACACGATGGAATACTGTGCCATTGTAAACACCTTTTTGGACTAAATCCACAAAATTACCTGCTGTTAAAGGTGCATTGTTACCATCAACTTCGATGGTTATAGATTGTCCGTTAACTTTCATGACAACGGTAGCAGTGCCTTCTAATTTAGGTGAATTCATAGTTTGATTTATATTAGGATTGGTATTATTGTTTTCTTGAGTAACTAACTCTTGGTTAGCTGTATTATTTTCTTGAGTTGTAGGGACATCTTCTGCATCACATCCGAATAAAGCAAAGATAGTGACGAAACATAAAACCACAATCAAACTCAAAGGTCTATAAACACGAGTCATGGTTGATAGTTGATAGTTGATAGTTGATAGTTGATAGTTAAATCATTAAAGCTCTTCTAGATTGAGTATGACAAATTATGAGTGAAAAAGATTCTAATTTATCACGACCACTATAGAATAACTATAATTAATTATTCATTCATTATTAATTACTATAGTCCTTCTAAAGGTACAGTTAGAAAACGAGCCAATTGAGCTCCTTGATTTTCTAATTTAGATAAAGCCATTGGTTCACCGACAGGGCTTAAAGGAATATCTCTTTTAGATTTTACTTTCAAATATAAAGCCCTTTTGGGATTTAAACCCTCTTTGATTTCAGCTCTAACAGCTTGAACATCATCTAAATCATAAATTAATTCTATCTGACGATTTTTACCAAGGAAACCTGAACGATAAATAACTACTTGTTTTTTTTCCTTATTAAACTCGTTGTAACCACTACCAACATTTAAGGCAATCATTGACCAAAGATAAATCGCTAATAAACTACCTGCCACACCGTAAAAACTTAAAGCAATACCCTGAGGCACAAATTGTAAATTAGATGTATCACTAACCCTTAGAAAATCATGGTGAAAATAGCTAGATAAACCAGCTAATAAGAATCCGATTCCACCAATTGTTACGACGATAGCCCACCAATAATTACTCAAACGTCTTGAGCCAATTATTTCTTGTCTATAAACTTGGTTGTTTGTTACCATTATTTATTTATAAAATTATTGTTATATATGAACAAAACTTCATTTTAACCAAAAACATACTCTAATATTAGAGATAATTTTTACAAATCAATATACTATTAATTTCTTACAACTGTATTTATCAATGGTGCAATCATCTTGGTTTGATTTTTCCCATGGTTTACCTCCTCATTCTCCCACTAATTTGTCATCAATGACGATCGTCCGTTCAGCTTGTCTTGATGATATTTCACAGGTAGGAGAAATTCTAACTCTAAGCTTTAATAATTTTAATGATTTCACCTGTTGGATTTATCCTTTATTAAAATTAGGAATTTGTCAGGATTTAAAAGGTCGTTTACAAAATCAAGATACTGATAGCTTGTGTCTAGTTGCGGTCTTTATGAGTAAAATGGGTAGAGAAATATACCAAAGTGTGGTTGGTACGGTGGAATTGTCTTTTTGTCGTCGTTCTCGTTGGTATAACCATCAAAAATACGCTTATATAACAAATCTAGCCGTCAATAAAAACTATCGTCGTCAAGGTATTGCTAGTCAATTATTGAAAAAATGTGAGCAAATAGCACAACAAAAAGAATTTGAGCAAATTTCTCTTCATGTTCTGGCAAGTAATAAAATAGGACAGGAACTATATTTAAAAAATGGCTATGCTATTTAACAAGTAAAAACAGACTTGTATAGTTTATTTGTCACCAGCAAACGCCGTTTACTGCTCACAAAATCCCTGAAATAATTATGGCTACTGACAATCTCAACTTATTAGAATACGATATTAAGGAGTTCCTACAACACAAAAATCTCTTATTTATCAATCCTAAGAAAAAAAATGGTTTAATTCTAATCAAAAAGTACTATACAGATTTTGCTGGTCCAGGAGCGATTATTGGGGGATGTTTTGATGAAGATTTACGAGATGTTATTCCTGTGGGTAATCTATCTTTACTAAAACCATCAAATCATCGTGAAAGACATCGAGCATATTTAATCAGAAGACAATGGGTAAGACTGATTAAACAAATTACCGATAATCCCATCGCCCATCAAAGAGCACAAGTTATTCTTAATCAATTCGAGCATTGGTTTGATACAAAAATCACGGCAGAATTACCAGATCAAATTTTTGCCTCGATGGTTGGTGTTTTTCCCGATACCATTACTAAAGCCAGAGACTTAGTTAACCGTTTATAGAATGGACAAAAGTACAATTTTTCTAAAATCTGAAGACCAAATGCTTAAACTGCACAAACTTTATTTGCTCAAAAAAAAAGCTCCATTATTGGAGCTTTTTTTATTGTTTAGATTCCGATGATTTTAGAGAGCGTTACCACGTGGTAATACTTCTTCAGGGAATACAAATTTCTTATGAGGTTGGTCTTGAGGTGCCATCCATGCACGTAAACCTTCATTTAATAAGATATTTTTAGTATAAAAAGTTTCAAATTCTGGATCTTCGGCTGCTCTCAACTCTTGAGATACAAAGTCATAAGCACGTAAGTTAAATGCTAAACCAACAATACCGATTGAACTCATCCATAAACCTGTTACAGGTACAAATAACATGAAAAAGTGCAACCAACGTTTGTTGGAGAAGGCAATACCGAAAATTTGAGACCAGAAACGATTAGCAGTTACCATGGAATAGGTTTCTTCTGCTTGAGTTGGTTCAAAAGCACGGAAGGTGTTTGCCTGTTCACTATCTTGGAACAAAGTATTTTCTACTGTCGCACCGTGAATCGCACATAATAATGCTCCACCTAAAATACCAGCTACACCCATCATATGGAAAGGATTGAGTGTCCAGTTGTGGAATCCTTGTAAGAATAAGATGAAACGGAAGATACCCGCTACACCAAAGCTAGGTGCAAAGAACCAGCTTGATTGTCCTAAAGGATACATTAAAAATACACTAACAAATACGGCGATAGGACCAGAGAATGCGATCGCATTGTAAGGACGAATCCCAACTAAACGAGAAATCTCAAATTGACGTAGCATGAAACCAATTAAAGCAAAGGCACCATGTAAAGCAACAAATGGCCATAAACCACCAATTTGACACCAACGAGTAAAGTCTCCTTGAGCTTCAGGTCCCCATAAAAAGAGTAATGAATGACCCAAAGCGTCAGCAGGAGAAGAAACTGCAACAGTTAAGAAGTTAGCACCTTCTAAGTAAGAACTGGCTAAACCGTGAGTGTACCAAGAAGTCACAAAAGTAGTACCAGTTAACCAACCACCTAATGCTAAATAAGCACAAGGGAATAAAAGAATACCTGACCAACCTACAAATACAAAGCGGTCTCTTTTGAGCCAGTCATCGAGGACATCAAATATGCCCCTTTGTGACGGCGCACGTCCGACTGCGATTGTCATAAAATAAACTCCGAATAATTACAATCATCAAAACGTTTTAAAAATTTTCTCTCGCCATATATAATGGTTGGCACTTCTTTATGAGAAAAATTAACTTTTCTTAACGTTGTGTATATAGTATTATTCTATGGGAAAATAACAATTTTTGACAACCGAATTGTTAAAAAAACCTTAAAAAGACTAAAATAGGTAAAGTATATATGACCCTGAACTAAATAAATATTTATAAGCTCTATGTTCACGATCGATCTATTAGTAAGATACATTCCCATGCCTTTATCCGTAGAGAAAAAAGAAGAAGCCGAAGCTCAAGCTCTTTACAATCAAATTTTGGAAGCAATAAAAGGATCCCAAACACAAATAATTGAATTAACTTGTGATCAACAAACTGAAAAGAAAATTGCGGTCATGAGCGATCAAGTTGCAGGAGTAATAATATCTCAAAAAGATGGTACTAGTACTGGAGGAAAAGTACCTGGATTTTTCGCGGCTCTCAATGAAAAATAATTAGTCAAAATTATTATCACAATTATATAAAAACAATCTCAGATAATTGTTTTTTGGTTAACTTAACTATTTGCACCGTGGTGTCGATAGTTAAGACATGATTTTTTGTTTATATTCGGTTTATCTTCTCGACTAGTAGTTAATGTTTGAGGCGAACTAGTTTATTAGTAATTCATAACTAAAATGACTAAATCAGAATTTGCGATCGAAGTTAATAAGTTAAATTTTAGTTGGAATCTTCAAACAACTGTCTTAGATTCTTGTAGTCTAAAAGTCCCCCGAGGCGAATTTTGGATGTTGTTAGGTAATAATGGTTGCGGAAAATCAACTTTATTGAGATTAATTGCCGGTTTACTAACTCCTAATAGTGGTGATATCAAGTTAGAAACTCCTCTTGGTTTTGTGTTCCAAAATCCAGATCATCAATTGGTTATGCCCACTGTTGCCGCAGATATTGCTTTTGGATTGGTTAAAGAAAAATTAACGGTAGCTCAAATCAAATTAAGGGTAGAAGAAGCCCTTAATGCAGTTAATCTTTTGGATTTCAAAAATCGTCCCATTTATGCCCTCAGTGGAGGACAAAAACAACGTATAGCGATCGCAGGGGAAATAGCTCGTCATTGTCAGGTATTATTATTAGATGAGCCCACAGCATTATTAGATCCTGATACTCAAATAGAATTAGTCGCCTTAGTACAAAAACTGGTCAGAAAAACGGGTATTACTGCTTTATGGGTAACTCATCGTTTGGAAGAATTAGATTATGCCGATGGCTATTTTGTACTGGAAAAAGGAAAAGTTGTTCGTCAAGGTAAACCTCAAGAACTTTGGCTGGAAAAAAAATAGTACAGAAATATGATCTTGAATGAGTTTAAATTTTTGTTAAGATATACCATTATGACATCGTAATTTTTAGTTAAACACGTATATGCGGTCAAATGGTTTCTACAACATCTGGGGCTATCTTATTGGTAGATGGCTACAATATTATTGGTGCGTCGTCTTATCTTAAAAAAATCAGGAAAAAGAATGGGTTAGAATCTGCTAGAGATTCGTTAATCGAGAGTTTAATTAATTACACAGGATATAAGGCATTAGACGGAAAAATAGTATTTGATGCCCATTATCAAAAAACCCCTAGCAATGAAGAAAAATATGGCGATCGATTATCAGTACATTATACGTCATATGACCAAACAGCAGATACTTATATCGAAAAATTTTGTGCTTCTTTTTACTATCAACGAGAAGATCGAAAAAAGAGATTGATTGTCGCTACATCAGATCAAGCTCAAAGACATACAGTTGTTGGTTATGGTGCTGAATGGATGTCCGCCCAAGGATTAGTTATCGAAATTGATTCTACTAATAATAAACAAAGAAATAGATTGAATAATCGTTCCAAATCTCAAGGACGTTTTTTATTTAATTCCCTCGATCGAAAAACACAACAAGCTTTAGCCAAAATGAGATTTGGGAAGGGTGCGACTCTCCTATGATACCTGATGGCTGTGATTCACTATTAAAGAGGTTTTTAGAAAATTTGAGAATATACAATTAGCTGCAGTATTTGCTTAATTTTATGGATTAATAAATACCTTATGGAACAAAAATTTTATGACCTTTCTTCCAATATCAAAATCAGGTCGCACCCTTTGGGAATCATCTTTGAAAGGAAAAATCACTTGTTGTCAACACTCCATGATTATTATTGTCATAAGTCATTCTGATGCAAGAATTTGAGAGATCATTTGGGCTATTTTTAAACTAGCACCTGATGTTCCTCTAACTGTTTTTAAATTATTTTTAATTTGTTTTAATTTGCTTTGATCTTCTAATAAATTTAAAGTTAAATCACCTACTTTTTCTATTTTTAAATAGCCAATTAATTCAGGAACAATTTCTTTTTTTGCCCAAATATTAGGCCATCCATAAAGTTTTTTATTCTTGATGATATATTGTAAAACTATTTTATTCATGAAAGTAGTAAAAAGATCCCCCACCAAAGGTAAATTTGCTAATAATCCAGGTAAACCGTCCCATGATTTCATAGCAGTTAATTGATAAGCAGGAATCAAAATAATCATCGGAATAGCTAAAGCACCTAATTGGGCAGTATTTGCCCCGATCGTCGTTAAACATATTTGGCATTTTGTCAAGTTTTCATGACAAGGAAATTCACTAATTAATTTAATATTAATTCCTCCAGAAGTTTGTAAATAAACTTCATTTTCCCTTTCGATTAATTTTCCTGTTACATTATTAAAAATACTAGTAAAAGAGTTATTATTTTTATTGGCATAACTAGCTAAAATTTCGGCATTGATAGTTGGAGCAATGGGAATAATAAATTCAATATTTTTATTCTTTTGGTAAATATATTCTGCGATCGCTATTAAAAAAGGTACACCTTGAGTTAACTTACTATCTTTAGAACCTGGTAATAAACCGATTGTAATTTTATTATCAATCAGTAAATTTTCCTCTGAATTATCTACTTGTATATCTGCTATTAAATCCCCAACAACAGTACATTTTGATTGAAAATCAATAGGTATTTTATCAATTACAGCTTGATTCATCACGGCAAAATAATCTATGTGTCTATACCAACGAGCATCCCATTCTGCATAAATTAAACTTTGATAACCGAACCTTTTGGCAACAGTTAAAGCAAAAAATTGATCCCCTCCTAGAAATAAAACTAGTCCTTGTGAATACCAATCCCAATCATCTTTAGTTTTACCCCAAAGTAAAAAAGCAAAAAAAGCTTCCGCAGACTTAATTCGATCGATTTGAGATGATTTACGAAGAATTTCTACCTCATTTCCCGTAGCGTGAGGACAAGGAGATAAAATTACCGAAATACGTAAATTATTTTTGCTAATATTTTCATGGTTGCGAATTTGCTTAACCACAGGTAAAACCCATGTGGTAATCTCTCCTGGCCCATTAGACAAAATCATTATATCGAAATCGGACATTATGGTTAAATTAACAATTGTGTAAATATTTTACTTGAAACTATTCTGAAATAAGCATTTTAATTCATCGTTTACCATTGTGCTATATATCTTGATGGACTATCAGGGCGAACGCATACTAATTTTTGGTCTACGAAGTAATAATACTTTGAGCGATCGCTAATTATAAAATGTTAATAATTTTCTCAATAAAACCTGTTTTTGTCGCTCCTATTGCGAAAACAATGGAGTATGCGTTCGCCCTGGATGGACTATTAGAACATCAATTTTATTTTGAGGTATAAAGCAGTCATATTTAAAAATCTAACAAAACACTTTCTCTCCCAGCTCCTTTTCTCCCTTCTCCCCTGCTACCATAATCTATCATTTTAAACTTGACGAACTACCAGATTGATAATGCCATCAAAACTATATTTGCTAGATCGAGAAAATTTAACTTTATTTTAACAACTCACTTTCTAAACCCCCATAAGTGCTTGTTTGTAGAAGATTACAGTTAATTATTAAAATGCGATCGAAGATCCAAAAAATTGTTACAACACTTTACTTGTAACAATAAATTCATCTAGAACAAAAAATAGTAATTAGAATGAGAGTGGTTATTAATAAATAGAAGGATAAATGCTGACACTACAAGAAAACCCTCTTCGGGTAGGCTTGAAACAGGCAAAAACACCAGAACCATTAATTCTCGTGATTTTTGGTGCATCAGGTGATTTAACCCAAAGAAAACTTGTCCCTGCTTTGTATCAATTGAAGAAAGAAAGAAGACTTCCTCCAGAAATGACCATCGTCGGCGTAGCCAGAAGGGATTGGAGTCATGACTATTTTCGTGAACAAATGAAGATAGGCATAGAAGAATTTTCTGATGGTATACAACAAGAAGAATTATGGTCAGACTTTTCCGAGGGACTCTATTACTGTTCAGGTAATATGAATGAAGCCGAAAGTTATGAGAAATTAAACAACTTTCTAAGGGAATTAGATCAAAAAAGAGGAACAAGAGGTAATAGAGTATTTTATCTGGCGGTATCACCCAAATTTTTCCCTCCTGCCATTAAACAATTAGGTAGTGCAGGGATGCTAAAAGATCCTGTCAAACATCGTTTAGTTATTGAAAAACCCTTTGGAAAAGACTTAAGTAGTGCGAAGATATTAAATCGTATTGTCCAAGAAGTTTGTCAAGAACAGCAAGTTTATCGTATTGACCATTATTTAGGCAAAGAAACTGTCCAAAATTTAATGGTGTTTCGTTTCGCCAACGCCATTTTTGAGCCTTTATGGAATCGTCATTATGTTGATAATGTACAAATTACCGTAGCTGAAACTGTCGGAGTAGAAGACAGAGCGGGATATTATGAGACTGCGGGTGCATTAAGGGATATGGTGCAAAATCACCTTTTTCAACTATTTTGTTTAACTGCAATGGAAGCCCCGAATGGGGTCACTGCTGATAGTATTCGTGGGGAAAAAGTTAAAGTACTACAATCTACTTCTTTAGCAGATGTTAAAAATCTGGAACAAAGTGCCATTAGAGGTCAATATAGTGCTGGTTGGATGAAGGGTAAAGAAGTACCTGGTTATCGTGATGAAAATAATGTCGATGGCAATTCCACGACGGCTACTTTTGTGGCGATGAAGTTAATGATTGATAATTGGCGTTGGCAAGGAGTTCCTTTTTACCTGAGAACAGGCAAAAGATTACCAAAAAAAGTATCTGAAATTGCCATCCAATTTAAGAATGTACCCTTAACAATTTTTCCTTCTGCTGCACAACAAGCTAATCCTAATATCCTCGCTTTAAGAATTCAACCCAATGAAGGAATCTCTTTAAGGTTTGAAGCGAAAATGCCTGGAGCCGAATTGCGTACCCGTACGGTAGAAATAGATTTTAGCTATGGTTCTTCTTTTGGTATGCCCACTGCTGATGCTTATCATCGTCTTTTATTAGATTGTATGTTGGGAGATCAAACTTTATTTACCCGTGCAGATGAGGTGGAAGAGGCTTGGCGTGTAATTAATCCAGCTTTGACAGCTTGGGATGCACCATGTGATCCTCTCACAGTACCCTTATATGAAGCTGGTACATGGCAACCTCCTGAAGCGGAATTATTACTCAACCGAGATGGGCGACGTTGGCGACGATTATAAATTAGTTGATAGTTGATAATTGAATTTCTTGACTCGTTATCTATTCCCATCACTATTCTTGATTTCACAACGCAAGATTTTATGCTTTTGAACATATTTCTGTAATAATTATGACTACAACTCCTTTAGTTTCTTTACAAGCACCCAAAGATGTCAATCTTGAATATATTGACAATGAATTAAGAGAAATCTGGCAAATGTACACTGGTAGTGGAGATGGTTTAGCTGCTACTAGAGCTTCTACTTTTTCGATTTTAGTATATGAACCTGAAGTTACTCAACCTTTATTATCGGCTTTAGGGTTTTATTCTGGCCCTATAGATGGTATTGGAGGACCTCGGACAACTTCAGCCATAAAAGCCGCTCAAAAGTCTTATGGATTTGAGATTACGGGTACTTCTTCTGCTGAGTTATCAAATCGTTTGAGAGTAGAATTTGATTTACAACAAGCTAAGGGTGAAATTGATGCGACTCAATCTTCTAAGATGCCTCAATATTCTCCTGACATTGAGGGAGCGGGTATTGCTGATGCGATCGCATCTATTAATCCTTGTCGTATCATAACTTTATCCCCGATTGTGGGTAAAGATAGAGGTGTAAAAGCTCAAGTCTCTGCATACTGCCCTGTAAACAAAAGTTCTAGCAATAGTTTAATCTGTTGCGAATATATTAATGTAACGGGTGTTCACTCAGCTTTTGAGCGTATCGGTGGTGTTATTTCTGAATTAATGATTCCTGAATTACCACAATTTATCTGGTGGAAAGGGACTCTTAATGAAAATGATCCTTTATTCAAACGTTTGATTAGTAAATGCGATCGACTTATTATTGACTCCAGTAGTTTTATGGAGCCAGAAGCAGAATTATTAAAAATAAGTCAACTGTTAAACCATGGGTTACCAATTACCGATTTAAACTGGGGAAGACTAGCACCTTGGCAAGAATTGGCAGCAGAAGCATTTGATCCTCCAGAAAGACGGGAAGCTATTTGGGAAATCGATGAAGTGACGATTGACTACGAAAAAGGTAATAGCACTCAAGCATTAATGTATTTAGGCTGGTTATCCAGTCGTCTCAATTGGCAACCTCAATCCTGTCAAGAGGAAATAGAAGACTATGATATTTTAAATTTCAAATTGATTGATCCCCAAGGAAAAGAAATTAAAGCTGAATTAGCAGGTGTGCCTGTGGGAGATTCTGGTTCAATTTTAGGGGATTTAATTAGCTTAAAACTCACTTCTAGTAACCTTGACGTTGATTGTTGTACTATTTTGTGTTCAGAGACTACTGGTTGTATGCGCATGGAAGCGGGAGGAAATGCCCAAACTTGTCTTGTTAATCAAGTAACTTCTTTGGCAGATCAAAATACTGAGCAACTTTTAAGCCAAGAATTGCAGCGTTGGGGTAAAGATGTTCTTTTCGAGGAAAGTATTGAATTTACCCAACAGATTTTACAACTAAAAATGAATCTGTAAATAAAAATAGATCATTTGAAGATAATATTTCTGTTTTCAACTTTAGTAAAAAACATCTTAAAGATGGAAGTTTATCACTGACCCTGAAATCAATTCAGGGCAGATAAACCGCCTTGAATTAATTGAATTGATAATTAGGGTAGGCTGAAAATACTAAATAAATAGCCTTATGAAAGTGAGGTGTTAGATATAAGGAATCTGTGAATAGGCAGCTTCAGATATTCCTGGCATTTCGGCATATTTTCCTGTGGAAGATTGAACAATACCATAAATACAGGCGGCCAGAGTTCCTATGAAAATAGCATTGTATAGAGTCTGAGTTAATAGTGAAACCCCTAATCCACCCAATAAAATATTACCAACTAAACTAATTAAAATTAGTAAAATATCCATCAAAATTGCTTGCATGGTATTAAAGCGAATAAAATGGCTAATACGAGCATTTCTTACCACTGCGGCAAATAAAACAAAAAATAAAATTAAACCTTCAAAAGGAATGCGATCGATTAAAATAAAAGGAGCAAGGGGAATTGCTATAACCTGTAAAGCAGGAAACTGTCTGAATAAAAATACTCCAAATTGTAAGCTATAGTAAAGCGGGAAAAGATAAACCAGAGAGGCAAATAATTTATCTTTCCAATCATTGCTATTACGGGAGTTCATATATAAAAATAATCATATTTATGTAAAGTGTACTTATTCGATATTAGCAAGATGAAACCCCATCTGACATTCATATATCTTCGGTTGATGGGATTTTTGTTCCGTTAAACAATGTCCACAAGCCAATTTTCCCTCTCGCCAGCGGGGTTTGCCTGTTTGATTTGCCCAAAGACATTGTTTACAGATATTTTTAGTTGATAAGATATTTTCCTTTTGGAGAATTACTAGCATAACTTCCCCCTTCTTGATAAAGCATTTTGGGTATTTTTGTCCTACGACAGCAGTTCTATGACTTTTTCAGAATTTTATTTTTTCTTTATTTCTATACTTAATTCAAATATTGATTTGAATAATAGAATACACTGCTGTTAGTCATATATATATTGTAATATCTTACGAATATTTATTGACATTTGAGCTACATTTTTTTATATATAGTAGTCCTAAACGAATTGTAAACTATCAAATATAAATAAATAAGAGAGTATTGTTAATTCTCAATTCTCATCGAAGACATGGGAAGTCCGAATTCATCTCAACTCTCAATTTTGACTAACGAAAAATGCCACAACCTATTTAAAACTGTTATAAATCCTATTGCCTTTAAAAATAACTTGGAGATGGACAAGTAATAGAAATATTTAATAATCATAGTCTAGAGGTATAATTTTATTCCAGACTATGATTGCAGTTAGTTGAAAATTTTAGCCAAATAAATTATTGGCAACAACCACTTCTTCTGTTGATTCTTCATTACTGTTGCTTCTCAAATCGTGAATATTACGACTCATTTCTCTGGCTTGATGATAAGCATCGATATCTCCTTTCTCAAAATATAGTAAAGCTGCTCTACGTAAATCATCTACCGCTTTTTGTCTATAACCTTGATCTAAATAAATGATACCTCTTCTATGATGGGCTTCCGCTATATGAGGATCTTGCTTAATGGCTTCGCTATAGTCTTGTACTGCTCCTTCTTTGTTATCTAGACGTTCATAACCAACTCCTCTGTTATAGTGTAATTGAGCACTATCATCATCTTCGTGTCGAATATTTTGAGATAAGTTTTCTACTTCTTCAATTGCCGTTACTAGTTGATTCAATTCTTGATGTTGTAAGTCTAATCTTTTAATTTCGTGAACAAAATCTTTTTTTTGTGCATCAAGACTATCACCCATGGACTTTTTAAAGTCCTCCATGGAATTAGCTGATTTTTGCTGATTATTATGTAGTTGTTCATCAACTTTAATCCGATTTTTTTCCAAATTTTGGATTAAATTATTAATAGTTTGTTCTTGAGTGTTATAGGCTTCAACTAAAGCATCGTTATATTGTTTACGACTGAAAAGATTACAACCAACGCCAATTGTCAATGGTATGGATGCAAGGGCAATATTACCTGTGACGATCGATGCGATCGCACCAATTCCTGAAACACCTAAACCAATATAACCAAGAATATCTTGTTGTTTTTCCATTTTTTTATACTCCGATAATTAAAATAAATCCATAAAAATTGTGATACCTGTACAAATAGTTGATCTTTGATTAAATTAAAGCTATTTCATTTAACTCAAAAGTTGGTACAGCCCCTTCTAGATAATCTTCTAAAAGTTGTAATTCATGGTTTTGGGCATAACGACCATTAGTTTCTAAAGTTAAATTCGCTAATTCTTTTAACATAATCAAAAACTCCTTTTTAAAATAATCTAATCTATTAAGCCAGTACGCTTTCACTTAATTGCAATGAGGGTTTCATCAAGTCATATTCCTTCTCCGTTAATAAATCAGCAAGAACAGATGGCATTAATTCTAAAAACATAATCCGAGCAAAGTCATCAATACGAAAAGCAAATATAATTGTTCTGTGCCAGAGTAATAAAGATTCTCTAAGCCTTTCGCAATCATCAATTAAAACAGCACAGGCAGAATGACGCAGCACAATTTTGGCATCTCTACCACAACAAGATTTATCTATTAAGTCATGATTAGCAACATCATCCAAATTTATTTCATGTAAATCATTCTGTATTTGGTTAATGATTTCTGTTTCTAAATCTTTGATCTTTTGATAAGTATCAATTCTTACTGACAAAGAATCAATATATTCGTCTAGAAAACTCAATTCGTTATCTGTGGCATAACGCCCTTCAGTTTCTAAGGTTAACTGGTTCAGTTTTGTTAGCATTATAAAACTCCGTTTTAATAAATTTAGTAAAAATCAAACTATTTCATCTGTCTGAGCCAAGTATTTAGATACTTGTCCTTGGGTGTCTTTAAGTTGACTAATCATCGATCGAGTAATTAATTTATTTTCTTCAACCAAAACCTTACCTGATATAGGATGGAGGATATTTTGTTGAGCTCTTCTACCGATCAATTCTTCAACATCGTCAATTTGACTTAAATACATACCAGCTGGAAGTTCAACGGTAACACCCTCGCCAATCACCCTTGCCTGACAAGCTAGACGAGAGTTCATACGACAAGTGGTAACGACTCCCAGAGTTCTTTTTTCTCGACGATTCATCGGAGACAAACTCTCCATTCCTTCTTTTACGTAAATATGGCAAGTAGAACACATCCCTCTTCCACCACATTCTTTGGCTATATTTAAGTCATTTTTTAATAATCCTGATAATAAATTATCATTGGTTTTGATAGCCGTTTGGGTACCAATTGGGTCTAATTTGATTTTTTTTACCATTATTTCCTCAGATATATTAATTAAATCAAAATTATTTTCGATCGAGCCTAATTAATTTATTGAGATAATAATTTCATAATATGAGCATGTTCATGACCTTCTTCAACGAAACTTTTTATGACCTCAATTCTTTCTTTTAAGCCGATTACAAAGTTATTTTCGCTCGCACCTAAAGATTCACAAGTAGTTTGTATACAAGCTAAATCTTCACCCGTTAACTCACTTAAAAAAGAACTTAAAATACCTGCCTCTAATTGACAAGCAAATTGCTGATTTTTAGGAGCCGCTTGAGCAAAAGGAGAATTAACTGTCGAAACACTAATAAATCCTTGTCCGTAATATTCAAAATCAAAACTGAGCACACCCCAACCATGGGTTTTCCAACATTGCTTAAAACAACTCAAAAACTGAGCCATTTCCATCTGAGGCAAAGGAACTTCATAATATGCAGTAGTTTCTTCCAAAAAACGACGAAAGAAATTTCTACCCCACCAACGTCCACAATTATATAAAACAACTCCTGTCGCTTGTCCTACTTCCTGATTCAAACCCGCGAAAACACCTTGTAAAAAAACCTCAGGTAAAGCAATAAGACGACCTTCTCCCCTAGTCTCAAGTAAACCTATTTCATAATCTCCTTGCAAATAAGCTGAAGGAGCAAAATAATTACCTTTGAGAGATTTTTCCTCAATTAAATTGGCAATGGAAATCATCGATTTTTCCTCTTAATTTTTATATACAGTAATGTTAATTAGTAACAGCTGATTGACTACTTAAGTAATTATTAGCTTGACTTAAAAATGGTTCGATATAGGTTATGTCTGATTCTGATAAGAATTCACCTAACCGAGACATCAAAAGTGAATGTAACATTTGCGATGTTGATTGTGTTTGATGAACCTCAACAATATCTGTCAACCATTCAAGTAAACGACGTTCTAAAAATTCAGGATTATTAAGTATCATTGCCATGGAACAATAACGGGTAATAGAAAGCCATTGAAGTAGACAAGATTGTATCTCGTTTAGTTTTTCTTTGGGCAACTTGTCTAGCAATTGATTTGCTATCTTCTGAAAAATTTCAACTTCATTATCTCTCAACGTTTTATAAACATTAATTCGTTGTTTAAGAGTTGATACTTCTGTTTTTAGATTTTCAATATCTTCAGTTTGTAAGTAATCGCACTCCGCTTGATATATTAATTCTTGTAATGCTGGATACATAATTTTTATTACATTAAATCTGATAAATCTTTAAGGTTAAATTGTGGTTTAGGTTGATTATTAGTCGGTTTCTTTTTACTTGCCAATTGAGACTTGGCAATTTGCATGGGTTCATTAGACTCTTGTTTCCACTTGATCTTTCGACAGAAGTCTGTCACCGACATTTTCAACAAAGATTCCGTACTATAAACCTGACTGGCTTCATTTTCTAGTTCATTGACATTTTTGCTTGTTGTGAGAGGTATTCCTCGCCAATTACCGAGGGAAAAATACTCATTCACCGTTAAACCTAAATGAAAATCGATAGAAAAAACTTCTTCCACAAGGGGTGTTTGATTTGGAACTAATTTCAAACCTTGCCAATTAGCTTCTCCAAAAAACTGTTGTACTGTTTGATTAGTAGATACGATCATTGAAGTTATTCCCCATTAACTTATTTTTTCTCAATATCTTTGGCATTTGCCCCCTCATTTTGCCAAAAAGTGGCTGCATCAATGCGATTTTGTTTTCCGAGGAGAAATTTACAATAGGTTTCACCCATGGAATAACATTGGATTTCAATGCAGTTAAGAGGTTTGTTGATAAATCTGCTAAAAAATCCAGCCAATAAACCTGCATAAATATGACACACAGGTTTTCCCACATCACCTAAGGTACGAGCAACAGCAGAATCAAAGATATTAACGAACATAAAACCATTTTTTTGCTCACTCATATCCACATCCCAGTTTCCCCAACCTTGAGAAGTGAAAGGCCACCACCATGCCTCTAATACATAGAGAAGATTCATTTCACGGATGCTTTGTTCGTTGTTATATTGTCTTTTAAACCATTTTTCAAAAAAGTCAGCATCTCTTATTCCCCACTCTCTACCGATGTTATACATAACCACTCCAGAAGCGGAGCCTACTTCTTCTTCTAGTCCTTCGATTAAACCAATAATAAATTCTTCGGTAACCAGAACATTGCGAGATTCATTCCAATCGGTAATACTTCCTCTATCTGTATCAAACTGAAAAAAATCTTCTATAGTATAGTGAGCTTGTATCTTAGGATATTTACGGCTCAATAAATGTTTATTGATATTTTCAGCTACTTTCGTTGATTTATTTGGAGTTACAGCCATTTTATCTTAATTTTCTCCTCTTATTTTCTGATTATTTATTATGAATAGAATATTAAAGAGATTAAAAAACTAAAAGTTTTATTAATTCATCTTAATTGATAAGTCTATGGATATTGTAACTGTTAAGATTAAAATTATCCATCTTTTATTCAAACAAACATACAAACATAAATCTTTCTTTGTTTTTGATTCAATAATTTAAATATTTTTTATAAAACGCTTTTAACATTGTCGAATAAATAGAGGATAATGCTCAAAAACATTAACAAATGGATATCATAATAAATATTATATAGTACTTAATCATTAATTATATAGAATAAAATAGCTATACCCCCTCCGTATTTTTCACATATAAATATCAAGAAATGATTAAATTATCTATTCTTTTTAAGTATCTTTATCTTGACTTTAAAAAAAAGATTTATGTTTTAATAAATATGCTTATTTTTACTTTAAATTTATATGATTTGTTTATTTATTGGATAAAATTCAGTATATTTACTGATTTATAATGATTGAATATTCATTGTTAAACTTTTGATACTTGTGTGGATACAGATAAGAGGACATTTGAAAAGTCTGGCTCACTATTGAAAATGCCTCCTAGCCACCCATAATGGGGGAACAAAGATAATAAAGCTCCCTAGTCTCCCCTATAGTAGGAGAGATGCCGACAGGCAGATGGGTTGGGGATTTAGGGGACGAAAATACAATATATGATACTTGTTCTTACAACCTCTAAGTAGGGCTTGGGCAAAAAAGTTGAATTGTAAAAGTATAGCAAAGGACAAAGGTTAAAATCTCGACATAGCGATACTTTCAAAAATCATTAATATCCTGATCAAATCGTTCTCCGCTATAGATAAAAAAAAGATGGGTCATACCCATCTTTTAAAACGAAACTGACAATATTTTTGTCTCTATTACTCTTATTTTATTCCCATTCGATCGTCCCAGGAGGTTTAGATGTAATATCATAAACTACACGATTAACTCCATCAACTTCATTGACAATACGGGTTGAAATGGCTTCTAATAAATCATAAGGAGGTTTTGCCCAATCTGCTGTCATACCATCTTCACTGGTAATTAAACGTAAAACGACGGGAAAAGCATAAGTTCTTTGGTCTCCCATAACACCAACACTTTTGACGGGTAATAAAACGGCAAATACTTGCCAAAAATCATGGTACATTCCTCGTTTTTTTATTTCATCTCTGACAATAAAATCAGCATCTCTAAGCATATTAAGCTTACGAGCGGTAACTTCACCTAAAATACGAATAGCTAAACCCGGGCCAGGAAAAGGATGACGTGAAACAATTTCTTCTGGTAAATTAATAGAGCGACCTACTTTACGAACTTCGTCCTTGAATAGTTTACGCAGAGGTTCAACTAGTTTAAAACGGAGATTTTTGGGTAATCCTCCGACATTGTGGTGACTTTTTATTTTTACGGCAACTCTTTCTCCTGTTTTAGCATCAACATTCGTATCTGCTGATTCAATCACATCGGGATATAATGTTCCTTGAGCTAAATAATCAAAAGGTCCTAAACGATCAGATTCTTCTTCAAATACTTGAATGAACTCATGACCAATTATACGACGTTTTTCTTCGGGGTCAGTAACACCTTTTACTTTCTCAAGAAAGCGATCGCGAGCCATGATATATTCGACATTAATATGGAATCGATTATCAAAAATCTCTACTAATCTTTCAGGTTCTCCCTTACGCATAAAACCTTGATCGATAAACATACAAATTAGCTGATCACCGATAGCTTCATGGAGCAAAAAAGCGAGAGTTGAAGAATCTACTCCACCTGATAAAGCTAGTAAAACCCTTTTATCTCCTACTCTTGCTCGAATTTCTTTGATAGATTCTTCCACAAAAGTTTCTGTTGTCCAAGTCGGTTCACAAACACAAATATGGTAGACAAAGTTGCGAATTAAAGCACTACCATATTCTGAATGGATAACTTCAGGATGGAATTGCACACCAAATAGTTTTTTGTCATGATCCGCAACAGCCGCACAACGAGTATTATCTGTATGGGCTAATATTTTAAAACCTTCAGGTAGTTGAACACAGGAATCGCCATGACTCATCCACATAGTTGAACCATCTTCAACATTAGTTAATAAATCTATGGGGTCATCAATTTTTAAAGAAGCTTTACCATATTCTCCTCTAGCTGCCTGTTCAACTTTACCTCCTAGCTGTTTGACCATCAGCTGCATCCCGTAACAGACACCTAACACAGGTATTCCCAAATTCCAAATTTCGGGGTCACAAGCAGGTGCACCTTTTGCATAGACTGATTTAGGACCACCTGAAAGGATAATGCCACGAGGGTTTATATTACTTAGTTCTTCGGCTGTAGTGCGATATGAAATTACTTCTGAATATACTTCTGTTTCTCTAATTCGACGAGCTATCAATTCTGAATATTGAGAACCGAAATCAAGGATGACAATCATCTGACGTTCAATATTAATGTTAGAATCGGGTTGATCGATCGATTGACCCTTGGATGTCCCTGATATATTATCTGCGATAGTCACTGGCTCTAATTACTTATGTGTTGACTTTAACTACAAAAAATCCTTGTCCCGAAAATTTTTTTAACTACTAGAATTCATCTACAGTAGGTTCAGTCAATCTTCTTGGCACAAGTATTACGACATTCTAGCACAATCTTCCACTAAGGAATTAAGCAATTAACAATGGATAATCAACCTCAACTAATAATATTTGAGTCTCATCAATATTTTAAATAATCAATCTAATTTCAGGATTCAGGATAAGCTAGAAATCTGATGGTTTCATGGTGAATAATTATCCCAAAAAA
>JAALKG010000035.1 GCA_011088145.1 Cyanobacteria bacterium MH1_Bin12
GTATTCATTTAGCAGCGATCGTCATTTGGCTTAATTGATGACACGCCCTAAAGCACCTCAAATTTATTCCGCCATTCAAACAGGAGGAAGACTAGGAATGCAAACCATGGAGCAAGCTTTATCTAATTTGGTAAAAACAGGTGTTATTAGCGTCGACGAGGGAATGGCAAAAAGTAGTAAACCTGATGAATTTAAACGTTTATTAGGTGGTACGATGAATGCCGATATGGGTAATGGTAACGTTGTAGCACAAAAAAAACGTCGTTAAAATTGAACTAATTATGGAAAGAGGATTTTAAAATATGGCTACTTATATTGTTCAAGTTAAAGATAAAGCCGGTAATGTTTTACAAGAAAGAGTTGTTGCTGATTCTCAAGAAGAAGCCAGAAGAATTTTAGGAAAAAGATTCTCGGCTATCGGTAAAATTAAAAAAGCAAGCATAGACTTCGATTTCGCCAGTATCGAAGCTGCTATGAGTAAAGTTACGGTTAAAGATAAAGCTATTTTTTCCCGTCAATTATCAGTATTAGTTAATGCAGGGGTGGCAATCGTTCGTTACCTGCATTGAGCTTATTTATGGTCAATTTAAGTAAGTTTCTACGTAGTCCGAAAGCATTGATACCCGTAGTGATTTTTATGGGAACCGTTTTCGGTTTTCGTCAGTATTACAAAACACCACCAGGTAGACTACAAATAGATCATATTCTTTTAAAAATGCCTATTTTTGGTGACTTGAATGAAAAAAGTGCTGTAGCTCGTTTCTGTAGAGTTTTTGGTACTTTGACTCGTTCTGGTGTACCGATTTTACAATGTTTAGATATTGTACAACAGACTATTCCCAATAAAGTTATTGGTAATGCTGTAGGTAATGCGAAAGAAGCTATTTTAGAAGGTGGTATGCTCAGTGTGGCAATAGGTAGCAAAAATGTTTTCCCGATGATGGCGGTGCAAATGATGATGATTGGTGAAGAAACAGGGAAACTAGATTCAATGATGATGAAGGTTGCCGATTTCTATGAAGATGAAGTAGAACCAGCGGTTAAAGCTTTAACTAGTGTTATCGAACCTTTAATGATGGTAGGAATTGCATTTATAGTTGGTACTATTTTGTTATCTATGTATTTGCCAATGTTCTCTATTTTCGATCAAATAGCTTAAAAATAGATAATCAATAAACATTATCTTTAAATATGCTAATCAGAAATTATTTGAAAAGTATCAATTGAATTTTTAATAGTCTATTAATTCACCTAATTAAAGAAAAATTAGGGTAATCAAAAACTTTTTAAATAAATGTTTATATTACTCAAGATAACAAAATTGATGATCTGATTCTTGAGTAATTATTTTCGTTTTTTGTCAAAATTTGTTATTTTTTAGTACTTAGTCATGTCCATACAACAAGTTGATTATGAAACTGTTTTAGCGGAATACTGTAATAGAGAATTAATAGTCTCTTTACTCAAACAACATCGTGAATATATGGAAATGATTCCTAGTATGAGAAGACCTATGGATAGTGTCATTGCTATCCCTCTACCTCTAGCTAAAGTTAATGATTTGCGATCGATTTCTGGAGATTCTTTAAGTCAAATATGTAGCGATGAAATCACACCTATACCCTGTGATATAGCCATCTTAATGTGCGATCCTCAATGGAAGATCAAAATGGGTGTTGAAATATTAGTTTTTATTCATCGCCTTGGAGAAGATTTTTCTGATTTATTAAGGCGTTGGCGACAATCACAAATTTATTTGAGCAAAGAATACGAATGGGTAATGCCCACTTCAGAAAATCATATGTTTAGTGATGTTGCAGAACAAATTCTTCCTCTTTTCATCATTTTTCCTGAAACTCCTGAAAGAAGAAAAAAAGGTTTGGAAGGTTCATCTTTGCCTTATATAGAATATATTTCCGAATCAATAAGTGATGAACAGGTTCTACAGTCTTTAAGTAATAATCAATCCTAATCGTCCAACAGTTTTGTCTTGAAAGATAAATGTTTAGTTATTTTGAGAAAAAAGAAAACCAAAGCAATCAAGTTAATTTTCTCTCATTTACTTATAATGAAAATTAATAATCATCGAAGAAATATGGTTTAAAACCTTTTCTGTTTGAACTTTGACCAATTTTTATAAATATGTTTTCATTACCTCAAACCAGTGCCAGACAAAGAGAAATTATCGAGATTGTATTGGGTAATGGTTGGGATTATATGCGGGGAATACTCACCCGTGGCACATCAGACGAACCAAGATTACCACAACCAGAAGTATTTCGTAAAATATTAATTGAACTTGGTCCATTTTACGTAAAATTTGGTCAATTGCTTAGTACTCGTCCAGATTTGTTGCCTTCTAGGTATATCGAATCCTTAACCGCCCTACAAGCCAAAGTTCCTCCTGTACCATGGAAATCTATTGAACAAACCCTAAGAGAACAATTACCCGAACCTCTTGAAAACATATTTACTAATATTAATTATGAACCCATTGCCGCAGGTTCGATCGCTCAAATTCATCGTGCTACACTCAGTACAGGAGAAGAAGTAGCTGTTAAAATACAACGTCCTGACATTGAATATATCGTTAATCAGGATATTAAATTAATTACCAGTATTGCAGAGATAATCGCTTTAACTGACTTAGGCAATGACTATGACATAGTGGCTTTAGCCAATGATTTTACTCAAGCTGTCCAAGCAGAATTGGACTTTTGTCAAGAAGCTAGTTATACAGAAAAATTAGGCTCAAATTTAGCTAGTAGTAGCTGGGTTGATTCAGACAAATTGATTGTCCCTCAAATTTATTGGGAATTTACTAATAAAAAAGTTTTAGTCATGGAATGGTTAAATGGCAAACCCATTCTAGAAGCTGATATTGCCATGGATAATAATACTAAACGTCAAGAAATTAGTACTTTATTATTTAGAGCATTTTTCCAACAAATATTTATCGATGGTTTCTTTCATGCTGATCCACATCCAGGAAATATATTCTATCTTGATGATGGGAGAGTCGGTATTATTGACTGTGGCATGATTGGTAAATTAGATAGCCGTACTCAACAATTACTTACAGAAATGTTATTGGCTATCGTTGATATTGATGCTCAAAGATGTGCCCAACTAACTTTAGAATTATCAGAAAATAATCCAATTAATACCAATCTGGCTCAATTAGAAAATGATTATCAACGGATGTTGAGAAAATATTATAACCTTTCTCTTTCTGAACTTAATTTTAGCGAAGTTTTTTATGAAATTTTGGGAGTTGCCCGTAACAATAAAGTTCGTCTTCCTGGCAATATGGGATTATATGCTAAAAGTTTAGCGAATCTTGAAGGGGTTGCCCGTAAATTTAATCCTAAAATTAATTTATTAGAAGAAATTAAGCCTTTAATTACGGATTTGTTTCGTCGACAATTGATTGGTGATACACCTTTTCAAACAATTTTTAGAACTATTTTGGATTGAAAATCCATTAGTTTACGATCGCCTCGTCAATTTGATGTTATATTCGATCGCTTAAGCTCAGAAACTTTACGTTGGAATGTGAGAATTTCTGAACTAGAAGGATTAAGACGAAGTCTTGATGAATCAGCAAATAGACTATCTTTTAGTATCTTAGTCGGTTCACTTATCATGGGAGCGGCAATTATTTCGACTAATGCAACCAAAGGACGATTAATGATTGTTAGTGATGTTCTTTTGGCCGTTGCTAGTTTACTGTGTTTATGGCTAATTGTAAGTATTTTGCGATCGGGAAAACTGAAATAATCATAGTCTAATAATTAGGATTTGCTGAAAAAGTCAAAAATAGCTGGTTATATTAAGCTTTAAGCTATAGCGAATGACAAAGGTTAGAATCTCGACAGAGTAATACTTTCAGAAATCATCAATCTCCTAATCAACCCGTTCTCTGCTATATAAGCTTTTCAGCTAGTAGTTTATTCACCGAAAAAAGATCGCGTTTTTCAGTTTGGCTGTTCAGCATTATTAGTCAGGACTTACGTAAACTGTAGAGGCAGAATATATTCTGCCTCTATTTATAATTAATTACTCACAATGAAAAACCCTCAATTTACCAGTTTGAACCTATAAGGCACAATTGTTAAATTGAGAGTTCCTAATTTTTTCAGCTAATATAAATTATATTCCACCCAAACCATTAAATTTAGGCTGATTAATTCTATTAGGATAAGGAGTTGATTACATAGTCAAGAAGTGCATTGTACTCAGTTAATGCTTGAGCAGACATGTCACGTGGAGTACAACCACGGTTACGAGCAAAGCTAAGAGCTTCAACATAAGGAGCGGTTGGTAAACCTAAAGTACGATATACTTCACGTTGACCAGCAATACCCCATTCGTCTAAAGGACCAGTTCCACCTACTACTAAAGAGTAGTTAACTAAACGTAGGTAGTGCTTGATGTCACGGTGACATTTTGCTTTGAAAGTATCATTAGAGTTAGCTTGACCAGACTCATTTAAGTAAGGATATTTTTTGATGCAAGCATCATAAGCTTCTTTCGCTACTGCGTCTAAATTAGCCGCTAATTT
The DNA here is from genome assembly GCA_011088145.1 of Cyanobacteria bacterium MH1_Bin12. Lineage (GTDB taxonomy): Bacteria > Cyanobacteriota > Cyanobacteriia > Cyanobacteriales > Cyanobacteriaceae > JAALKG01. The sequence goes on from JAALKG010000035.1 coordinate 4,565, forward strand.
TTCAGCTGCTTCTAAACGAGCAGTAGATCTTTGGATAGAACCTTGTACAGATTCTAAATCGGAGGAGCTAGGAAAACGTCCAGCTGCGTCAGCTGAAGCTACAACTGTGGTAATAACAGACTTCATATCTTTAGTATCTCTATATTTAACTTAAAGTTGACTTAGATTTTGGTAGGTTTGATTAATCCCAATGTTGAGGAATAATCATTAAAATAATTAGAGTTTGAGAATTTAACTCAAACTGGGTAATTAGCTTAATGCACCAATTACGCGATCAAAGTAGCTGCCAGCTTCAGCAACTAAACTTGCACAACGATCTTCAACAACGGGAGTACCCATTTTACGTAATTTAGCACCAGCAAGAGCTTCACTTGGATTGTCTTGGATGTGAGCAGTCGCTTGAGCTTTCATGATTGCAACTGCACGAGCGCTAGATTGAAGAGGTACACCTAAAGCTGTGTAGGTTTCTTTTAAACCATTTAAACAACGGTCATCTAATACCGAAGCATCACCAGCTAATAAAGCATAGGTTACATAACGTAAAACTATTTCAGCGTCACGTAAACATGCAGCCATACGACGGTTAGGATAGCAGTTACCACCAGCTTGGATTAAACCTTGGTTTTCGCAAATCATACCAGCTACTGCATCAGAAACCATACAACTAGCATTACTAGCAATGGAGTTAACAGCATCTAAACGACGGTTACCTGAAGAGATGAAGCCACGTAATGCTTCTAATTCAGAACCACCAATTGCAGCGGTTTTACTATCAGCGGATACTACCGCTCTGGAAAAAGCGTCTAACATTAAGCTCTCCTTAAAAATATACTTTTGTTAAAACTTGTTTTCAGTTCTTGTTTCGAACTTCTTGAATACAAGGTTAAATCATCGTTTGCCATTTTTGTTGATGGTGATAAACTTATTAATAATCTGTAACATTGAAGACAAAAAACATTAATTAATAGTTTCATAATAAAGGGTGAATTTCTTACTGAATCTAGATTTCATCTTCTTCACTGTCTAAATTTCTCTTGATTTGAGTAATCGCTAGTTTAAAAATAGGCTTAATGGATTCTTCTGTTTCCTCATTTAAGGCTTTTTCTAAGGGTTCTATGGCTTGAGGATTTTCCAGTTTCATCAATGCTAAGGCAACGGCTTTACGAACTTCCCAATTGCTGTCTTGTAAGCAAGGAATTAAATCTGTAATCACAGATGGTTTATTCACTTTACTCAAAATAGCTGCGGCTTCACCACGAATAATGTCTTCATAATCGTGCAAAGAGTTAATTAGAATTTGTAATGCTTCTTCATCCTGTTGTTCTTGAACTAAACTACCTAAAGCCCCCACAACAGCACAACGAACATCTATAGAGTCAGAATCGATCGCTTTATATAAATGTTCTGAGGCTTTTGAACCGATAAAAGCTAATGCCCATCCTGCATGACCTTTAATTACTTCAGATTGCTCGGGTGAGGCGATAATTTTTAGCAGTTCGGGAACAGCAGCTTCACCTGTACGAGCTAAAGCACCAATACAAGAGCCTTGTACTACTGTATCTTCATCATGCAATAATGAATAAACCAAATTAGGTACAGCAGTTTGATCAGCGATTAAGGTTAAGGTCTTAGCACTAGCTCTACGAACAACTGGATTGGGATGATTGGCTAATGCTTCTAACAAAAATGGGACGGCTGTTTTACCTAATAATCCTAGCCTTTCAGCAAATTTTAAACGCATCATTCCTCTAGAATCACCCATGCTTTCTACCATACTACTGAGCATATTTTGATCGTTGAGATCAAAGTTATTTTGAGATAATAGTTCCTCCACTTTTTCTAGAAGTGTGTCGGTTTGAGATGGAGACATTTGAATAGAATTTGCTATGTATGTAATTTCTGTATTAGTCATTTTTTCAACTATGATTGAGTTGTTGAGAGGAGGTAATGTAAACAATAATAATATCAAGTTGAATCAGAAGAAAGATTGTGCGATCGCTTTTGATGCCCGTCTATGGATTTTACGCTTTTTTGGCTCTGCTTGCCAAAAATATTATTTATTGTCTTGAGCAACCTGCGGAATCTCTCTTTCAAGTAAGATTAACAGAAGTTTATCGCCTTTTTTTTACATAAGTTTCTTCCATTGAAGTAAAAGCTTCAAACTTCCCAAAACTCTTTATATAATCACTTGTAGAAGTATTTTTATGAAAATTAGCAACAGTTTCACCTAATTGTTTAATTAAATCTACAGTAAGTTGACCTGATTTAAACATATTAATGAGTAATCCTTCTTGAGGAAATTGTCTCATTTTTAATACATAATCTTTGACATTATTATTAATACCTAAAATATAATTATTATCTTGTTTAGAAATAGGTAATACTTGTAAATATATCTGTGAAGCAATACATTGATTAAGTCTTAATTCCTCTTCAATAAAAAATTTACGTTTTGCCAAAGTTGAAAAATCTAAAAAACCAAAATCAACGGGCTTTTTAAGTTTATAAGCATATTCCCCTGTTAAAAAAACCCAAGAAATATGAGTTTGAATAACTTTAATAGGTAAATCAACACGATGATCATAAAACGAGGCTTGTTGCATCTGTGTGACCAAATTATTCATATTAGTTATTCACTCAAGTTATATTTTTATTGTGATCCAGATAAAATATTTTAACTTTTTTTGATTTTCTAAGTTTAAATTATTTTTCTATTTACTATTATTAATGTTTAAAACTTAAGTCCATTAGATATTAACTTTTACTTAATCTTTTTTATATTAGAAAATTATTAACTTTATAGATTGTCAATCTTGTAATTGATTTTCTATGATTATTAGTATAAACAAATTAAAAATATTAATTCAAGGAAAATAAAATTATGAATTTTAAATATCGTGGTGTAGCTTATGACTCTCAAATCTCTACTATCAAAGTATCTCAGATTCAGTCAACAGGGAAGTATCGTGGACAATCTTACCAGTTAAGCAAACCAGAAAGTACAGTTAAAAAGCTTGACGATTCTATTACGAATAACAGTTTTATGACTTATCGTGGAGTTACATATAATCATCCTGAAAGTTCAAGTTATCTGCAAAATTGTACATTAATTAACTATGCATAAATTGGAGTTATAGTTAATTTGAATAACTAACAATCAGAAAAACAACGTTTCTTGTTTAATGTTTAAACATCAAATGATCACCATGATTAATTGATCATGCCCACTCCCAATCATAACCACGAGTCAAACGTATTTGAGCGAGAGTGAAAATTACAGGTATAATTCTTGTGTAGTTTGTTGCGATCGCTCTCCAACCCAAATCAGCAAAGAAACTCGCCCACAAAAGAGGGCCGAGAAAAGCAAACATACCTCTTACAGCAGTATATCGAGCAGTATTGGCTACCATACCTCTTTTTGCCATTTGTATAGCAAAATGTTTCTGTATTTGCGTAGCAGTAGCAAGACCACCTTTAATTAAACTAGTTTTAGCAGTTTGATAAGTAGCAAAATGAAGAGCAAACTGTTGAGCAATTTTATGCAATAACCAAGGTTTAACTAAAGAATTAACAGCTAATAAACTTGTACCACGAAGAACTATTTGTAGAGGATCATGTTGTAAACTAAGGGGCAAAGGTTGGGGTTGACTATTATCTGTTAAAGATTTGATGACTTTATTCTTGAGGGATTTTTGTTCAGCCGAGGGTAATTTTAACCATGCCTTTTGTAATAAATGTAAGAAAATTTCTGTTTCCAAATCAACAGTTATCATTTTGACCGAATAAGGTATTTTTAAATAACGACAGACTTGAATTAAGACATCTCGGTAACTAACTTCTTGAGCTTGACGACGCAAGACAGTTAAACCATCTGCACCTAAAAAACGAAATCTTTTTTCAATCGCGTCTAACCATGTCGATAAATCTTGACTTTGGACATCAAGAGGAGTGGGAGTGTAGTAATAATCTAAAGGATTTAAACGACGAGAAAAAAGGATTTGGGTAATTTGTTGTAATTCTTCTTCTGTTGCTAACTCTAATACTAATCTTAACTGATTCACTGATTTTCTCCTTCGCCCCATACAAACTAATTCCGCTATACATTATAGGAATTTTTTTTGGAACAGAAAATAATTTCATCATAAACTTAACATAGATCAAATAAATTGTGACAAACTTAATTGTGCCTTTTATTGATAATGGTCGATAGATAATAGATAATGTATAACAGATTATAATGACAAGGTATATCCAAATGCAGAATACTGTAATATTTTCATCCTATATTCATTATTAATTATTCATTATTAATTATTCATTATCAATTATGCCTTTATTAACTACAGGAAAAAAATTTATTCGTGATGTAGAAAAATCTAATTCTTTAGCAATTTATGCTCCTTTAGAAGGTGGTTTTGAAGGACGTTACATAAGACGATTAAGAAATTCTGGTTATAAAACTCTCAGTATTTCCGCAAGAGGATTAGGAGACTTAAGTGCTTATTTAATGGATGTACATGGTGTCCGCCCTGCCCATTTAGGTAAAAAAACAATTGGTCAAGATGGTGCGGTGGGCCCCACTTATTTTGTTCCTCCTGTTGCGGGTTATCAAATAGAAACTTTACCTGCTTCTTATAAGGGTTTAGTTTTGTGGATAATTGAAGGTTTTGTCCTTTCTAATCAAGAAAAACAATATTTAATTGATTTGGCTAATAGTGAACCTAAAATAAAAGTTATTTTAGAGTTGGGTGGAGAAAGCTATTTCCGTTGGCAATCTTTAGAGGAAGCTTTGAAGGTTTCTATTTAAGTGAAAATATGGGTGGATTTTTATCTAGACGCGATCGATAATTTTCTACCCGATTATTTTTTATGACATAATATAGAAAAAGATATATTTTAATTATGTCATGGGCAGTATTGATGATTTTTTGGAACAATTAACTGATCAACATCAAGAAAAAAAGGAAAAACTAAATAGCCGACAATCTTCGTCTAAATCACCCAATAATCTTAATCAAATGAACTCTAATGAAGATAATATCGATGCCTATATCTCTCAATTAGAAAATAAAACGAAAGATAATAAATCTCCTACTGTTACCGATGATTTATTACAAGATATAGAAAGTAATTATCCAGCACCAAAAACAAAAACTTCACAGGTTAATCATAGTAAAGATGTGTTGGCTGAAATAGAGCAACAATTTAAACAGCAAACTAAAACAAAAGAAATTATTTCTAATCCGCAGGATTCATCAATTGTTGATAATTCAATTAGACAAATAGTTAGACATTCTGAGAATAAAATCAAAACTCAGCAAAATGCTGCTGAAAATTTAGCCGACATTAAGCAAGAAGAATTAAATAAACAAAGAGAAGTAAAACAACTAACGAGAAAGGCAGAAATATGGTTAAAAAATTTAGATCCTAATTCGGATGAAGGTTTTTGGTTTGAACAATTTGCTATGTCTTATGAATCTAAACAAGAAGCGGCAATGGAATATTTAAAAGCGTTGGGAAATAATTGAGAATTGAGAATAAATTGGATTTGATAACTCAGGGTCTAAAATTTAAAAAAATTGTCAAACAATGGCAATTTTATGATTCTCAAGGTGATTTTTTATCATTAGTTGATTATTATCGAGGACAAATTAATCAACTAGTAAAAATAGAAGAAAAACCAATTATTTTTATAGCAGAAAGAGAAAGCGATCGCTTTCTAGCGGCTTTTTTTGCTACTGTTATAAGTAAGGCTTGTGTGTTTTTAATTAATCCTGATTGGAAAATTAATGAATGGCAACAAATTGAAAAGATAGTTAAACCTGATCTTATCTTCGGTCATATTGATTACGAATTTAGACGATCGCATCAAGACAATTTAACCAGATTGACTGGTATCATGATTCCTACTGGTGGCACGTCAGGAAAAATTAAATTTGCGATTCATACATGGGAAACATTGCTCGCTTCCGCACAAGGTTTTTATCAATTTTTTAACTGCTTACCCCTTAATTTTTATTCTTGCTTACCTCTCTATCATGTGAGTGGTTTAATGCCTATTATTCGTAGTTTTATTAGTGAAGGTAAATTAATAGTTAAACCTTTTCAATACTTAAAAAAAAATCTAAATATAACTGACAATTATCAAGATTATTTTATTTCTTTCGTACCTACCCAACTACAATTTTTTTTAGAAAATAATCCTTTATATTTAACTAAATTCAACATGATTTTGGTTGGTGGTGCATCAATTTATCCTCAACAAATATCATTAGCTAAAAAATATAATATTCCTCTCGCTTTGACTTATGGTATGACAGAAACAGCTTCAGGAGTTACTATTTTAATGGCAAAAGAATTAAGACAAAATAATCATAGCAATGGCAAACTTTTACCCCATGCCAATATTATTATTAAAGATAAAAAACAAGGAGTGGTAATTATAAAATCTAAATCTTTATTTAAAGGTTATTATCCTGATTTAAATGCGATCAATTTTTTTAATACTGATGATATTGGTTATTTTGATGATCAAGGATATTTATATGTTTTAGGTAGAAATAGTCATAAAATTATTACAGGAGGAGAAAATGTTTTCCCCTTAGAAGTTGAAACCGCAATTTTAGCCACTGGATTAGTAAAAGACGTTTATATCATTGGTGAAAAAGACGATTATTGGGGAGAATTAATTACTGCTTATTACGTACCAAAAAATGATAATATTACTACAATTGAAATAGAAATTAATTTAAAAAATAATATTAGTAGTTATAAAATACCAAAAAAGTGGTACATAGTTGATCAAATTAGTCATAATAAACAAGGAAAAATTATATATTAAGTACTTAGATTTATGATTTAAATAATGATCATAATAAATAATATAGTTTTAAGAAAATTAAATTTTAAAGTAATTAAAATAATTAAAATATTAAGAAAATGAATGGGTGCGACTCTCCTATGATACATGATGGCTGTGATTCACTATTAAAGAGGTTTTTAGAAAATTTTAGAACATACAATTAGCTACAGTATTTGCTTAATTTTATGGATTAATAAATACCTTATGGAACAAAAATTTTATGACCTTTCTTCCAATATCAAAATCAGGTCGCACCCCATTTAAACGAGTTTGATAACATTAATAATTCGTGAATAACGACACTTAATTATTGAATGTACAGATGGAGAATAGGGGAATCGAACCCCTCACCTCTGCGGTGCGATCGCAGCACTCTACCAACTGAGCTAATTCCCCACACAGAATTCACATTGTAGCAAAAAAATCATTAATGTCACGACATATTTTCCATAATTTACTATTGGAACTTTAACTATTATCAAAGTGAAAAAAATAGCATCAAATATTTGTCTCAATATTGACTCACAGAACAAAAATGATAAATTAATAATACTTAGTCTAAATCTCCTTCCATAATCATAGTAGTGGCTTTTTTGGTACTCGCTTGAAATTCTTGGACATCGACTTGATTCAATAAGACGATCGCACCTATAATACAAAGAGCTTCGCAGAAAAATACTAAACTATAAGCTAACCAAGCATTAGGTAATAAAAATCTACCCATATCTAAAATAACACCACCTAATGCGATCGCAATACCACGAGACATAGCCTGTGCTAATCCCCATGCACCAACAAAAGTACCCGCAGTCTCAGCCGCAGTTAAATCTAACATTAAACTTATAGACGCAATGGTTGTTACCCCCGCAGAAATACCAAATAATACCATTGCACCTTTTAACATGGTTGCTTCCCCAGTTAAACCTGCAAGGATAATTAAACTAAAAGATAATGCAATTAAGATACAACCGACTCTAGCAGTATTATTTTTACCCAAACGAGGTACCACAAAAAAACCAGTAGTGCCATAACCCAATAAAATTCCCATGCCCCAATAAGAATTGAGCAGGGTAGTATCTCCAATTTTCATCTTAAAAACTTCTGCACCATAAGGTTCTAATACTGCCTCTTGCATGAATAAACTCATGGTAATCATCATTAAGAACAAGAAAAATATACCTGTTTGACGAGATGAGGTCAGAATTTTTAACGCATTTTTGAAACTAATACCATTCTCTCTATCCGCAAAAGCAGAACGAATACGGTAACGAGAATATTTTTTTTCCACTCCCCAAGTAGCAATCAAAGCTAATACCAAAACTATTATCGGTACAGCCAAAAAAATTGAATTAATAGGCGGTATCAGAACATTTAAAGGTATGGATTCTCCTTCTGCTGCCGAAAGATTATCAAGCAAAATTTTTCCTGAAATCCCTCCAATAACGATGCCGACCATTAACATCGACCAGATTATTCCCACCATTTTCGGACGATTATCTTCATCAGAAACATCTACTAATAAGGCAGTAAAGGGAGTTGAACTACAACCTGTGGCTAGTCCTTGGATCACAAATATTAGACCTAAAACAGCTGTTCCTAAAGCAGTAACAGTATTTAATTGCCACCCACCATTCACCTCTATATTTTTACCCAAAAACCAGACAACTTGAGTAGCCAGAAAAATCGCAATACCTAAAATTACTACACCAGTACGGACATAGCCTGTGCGATGTAAACCGAATAGTTTCTTTCCGTCAGACAATTGCCCTAACCAAACACGAGTAGGTGAAATTAGTTGTGATATTGATAATACACCAGCGACGATCGTCCCAGGAATAGCCAATTCAGCAATCATGACTCTATTTAAAACTGCCAAAGTTAGTACTGAGATTAACCCCAGCCCCATATTAAATAATCCTAATCTTAATGTAGTTAAAATGCCTACTTTGGGAATATTTGATATTTCTGCATCTTCAGAAACGGAATTATAGTTGTTTGTGGTCATTAGTACAATTAAATTATATTGATATTATTTAAGTTGTGAGTTGTATGGTTCAATTATCACTGTTCCCAGTTTAAAGTTGTCAGTTGGAAATTCTAAATTAAAAGTTATGGTAGTGTTCTGGCAATTTTATTTTGAGGGATGGGCAGTTATATTCAAAACTCTAACAAAATATAGCAAAGGACAAGGGGCAAAAGACAAAGGTTGAAACCTTCACATAGGTAATACTTTTAGAAATCAGCAATGTCCTAATCAACCCATTTTCTGCTATACTTTCTCTCCCAGCTCCTTTTCTCTGTTCTCCCCCTGCTACCACAATCTATCATTTCAAACTTGACGGACTAGTAATTGATAAATAAAACTGTTTAATTATTAAGAAAATGTTACAAATTTCAAAAATAAAAAGATATTTTGCTCTTCTCACGGTCAAGAAAAAAAAGTACATTGACATTTAATAGTTTAAAAGAAATTGCTCAAACTATCTATTATCAACTGTTAGAAGTTATATCTATCTTTTGAGAATTAACTTAGAATCTCTAAATTGATTATTATTTATCGATCGTCAATCATGCATTGATATTTATCTATAGGTTTCCATAGTTCAAAGTCGCGTTATAATCGATTAGAATTATTAACTTTCTTTAAGAAAAAATAGACTATATCAAAGGTGACTTATTCTAACTTTAATCCCAATAGACAAGATGGTGAAACTTTAAGAGTATATTCCGCAGATGCGATCGCATCTTACTATAATCGTCGTCCATGGTTAGTATTATGGCGTGGTTTAAAAATATTTCTTTCCTTTGCTATTTTTGTGACTAAATTAAAATTAGATCAAGTATTTAATCGAGAGGAAAAGAAAAAATTCAAAAGAGCAAGACAAATTAGAAAACTTTTAACTAACTTAGGCCCTACATTTATTAAAGTTGGTCAAGCACTTTCTACTCGTCCAGATTTAATTCGCAAAGACTTTTTAGTCGAATTAATTAAGTTACAAGATCAGTTGCCTGCATTTGATAATAAAATTGCTTTTGCGATTATTGAAAAACAGTTAGATTTAAAAATAAAAGAAGCATATAAAGAAATATCAGATAATCCAGTTGCCGCCGCTAGTTTAGGTCAAGTTTATAAAGGTAGATTACATACAGGTGAGGAAGTAGCCATTAAAGTTCAACGTCCCAACTTGCTCCCTGTCATTACTTTAGATTTATATTTAATGCGTTGGGGAGCAGTAAATTTTGGTAAATTTTTACCCCTTAATTTAGGTCATGATTTAGACTTAATTGTTGATGAATTTGGAACTAAATTATTTGAAGAAATTGACTATGTTAATGAAGGAAGAAATGCGGAAAAATTTGCGGCTAATTTTCGTGATGATGATGAAGTAAAAGTTCCAGCAATTTATTGGTCTTATAGCAGTCTAAATGTTTTAACTTTAGAGTGGATTAATGGATATAAATTAAATGATTTAGACACAATAAAAGCCGCTGGTTTAGACATCGATGAAATAGTTAAGATTGGTGTTACTTCTGGTTTAAAACAATTATTAGAACATGGATTCTTTCATGCTGATCCTCACCCTGGTAATTTATTTGCCACTGAAGATGGTAGAATGGCGTACATTGATTTTGGGATGATGGATCAACTTAATGAAGTTACCAAAGAGACGATCGCATCCTCAGTAGTACAGCTAATACACAACAACTACAAGGCTTTAGCTAAAGATTTTGTTCAATTAGGGTTTTTGACGGCTGATACCAATATAGAGCCGATAATTCCCGCCTTGGAGAAAGTTTTTAATAATGTTATTGGACAAAGTGTTGGTAATTTTAATTTCAAAACTATTACCGATGATTTTTCCGAGTTGATGTATGAATATCCTTTCCGTGTACCAGCAAAGTTTGCCTTGATTATTCGTTCTCTGGTAACTCAAGAAGGTTTAGCCTTGAGTCTCAATCCTGATTTTCGCATCGTTGAAGTATCTTTCCCTTATGTGTCTCGTCGTCTGTTAACCGAAGAGTCTCCTGCAATGCGTAAGCGTTTGATAGAAGTATTATTCAAAGATGGTAAGTTTCAATGGCAACGCTTAGAAAACATGATTCAAATAGCTAGTGCTGATCGTAAATTTGACTTATTACCCACTGCTGGTTTAGGTTTACAGTATTTAGTCTCCGATGAAGGAGGGTATTTACGTGGTCAATTGATTCATGCTTTAATAGAAGACGATCGCTTACATACAGAAGAAGTAAGCAGACTTTGGACATTGATACAGCCAGAATTAAAACCTGAAAAAATCTGGGATGTGGCAATACAGGCATGGAAACAATTTTCAGCTGAAACAGTTACGAACTAATGTTCTGGCAATTTGTTTTTGAGGGATGAACAGTTATATTCAAAACTTTTTAAAAATACTTTCTTTCCCATCTTCTTTTCTCCCTTCTCCCCTACTACCATAATCTATCATTTCAAACTTGATGGAGTACTAGACAACTAATACCAAATCCTATTGTAAAAAGTATAGTTATTAGCCATCGTCTTTAATCCTTTTAATCTGACTATCTTGGAGTTTGAACAATCAATTTATAAATACACTCTAATAAATAGGATTTAGTATGATCATTTGAACACAGAGATACAGAGTCAAAGAGAATCGCTCTTGCTAGAATCATTATCGTTGGCAAATAAAGAGAACGTTCGGATTTTTGACTTTTTAGTTTTCATTGTGCGTAACATTCAGTTAAGCTAAAGAAAAATCAAATTGAAAAACAGCATCATTGAAATCATTATCAGAGATACCAAGATTAGCTGGTAAATCTTCAAAGCCAAAAACATTATTCCCGCGAGCTTCTAAATGAACTGCTCCATCAGGATTAGACCCTAAAAAGGCCAAATAAGCAACCATATCGCTTATATTATTGGCTGCGTCATTAAATTCTCCATCTAGTTCTGCTTCTTCGGCTGCAATGAAGCCATCAAAACCTATATCGCCTGCATTAGCGATTACAAAAGGAGCATACAAGCGATCGCCTGCGATAATTACAGTGCCAAATTGTTCAACGGTCGTATTTTTGCTAGGATCTCCTGAAGAACCTGCTCTTAGTTTCCACTCTGTAATTCGATTAGTTATCGCATGTTTTGCATAACCATTATCTTCAGGTAAGAGATCTTCTATGCCATCTTCATCAATATCAATACCACCATCTAGATTGATAATTTCATAAAATCCCACCAAATTATCGAAAGCAGCACTTGTACCTAAATTCAAGACATCATCACTTAAACGAGTATTGATATTATCATTTTTGGTCAGATTAGTATCATAAGCGAATCCATTAATTTCATTATTGATGTCGTTTATCTGAATCTCAACGATCGAGTTATTATTTTCTTCAGAAGATAAAGCTCCAACAGGATTGGCAAGTTGTAAACCAAAGTTACTAGAAAGTTCATTAAATTCTCGAGGTAAAACATTACTATCAATAGGATTTGGTATAAATTACAATTCCTTAGTAGATTATTGTTATTGGGGCAAATATAGCTAAGATGATCAGTAACAATTAATAGAGGTAAATTCTGTGGAATCTAAAAATAATACTCCCATCGAACATCAGAATGTTCCCGTTGCTCATGAAGGATTACATGGTTTTTTATATAGTTCTGATGATGAACATAATATCAGCGAGAAAACTATTGACCTCGATTCTGATGGAACAGCTATAATTGCGGTATCTCAATGGCAAGAATTAACAGAAAATACCAAAGTAGCAGGAGTTTATGCTGTATTAGACAGCGATCGCATTTATCAGTATATTGGTTATTCTAGAGATGTTTTACGTTCTCTGAAAGGACATATCACCCAAAATGGTGAACAAGTTTGTGCTTTTATTCGAGTTAAAACTTTTAAGTTCCCTAAGCGTCAGGCAATGGAAGAGTTAAAAGATTCGTGGTTTGCCGAATTAGATTATACGCCAATGGGTAATATAGACGAATCCCAAACATGGGCTAGTACCATTGGAGAAGCAGCTAAAGCAACGATGACAGAAATGGAAAGGGCTGTTTATGAAGAGAAAAAACTTAAGTTACGCAAAGCCATGGCGGATACGACTCTAATTGATGAGCTTGCTTCACAAGATACCCAAAACGAAGCCGAAATTGAACGTCGTCAAAAATTAGAAGCTGCCCTTAAAAATGACGATTGGAGTTCGGTAATTGAATCTTGATTTGTTGTTTTGTCATCGAATAAGCCAAAATGCATTTCAATAAAAAATGATTAAGAAATCATAGTTTGGGAAGAGGCTAAAAGCAGAGAAAAAACTACCAGTTTATAATTAGGGTTTGGGTGAAAAGTGAAATTATGAGGATAGGAATTAAACAATTACCAATCAAGCGTCAACCATCAACCATTCCTATCTAGTTTACGTAAAATATTTTCAGTCTCTGTTTGAGGATTATCCGCAATCATTATTGCTCTAACCACAGCCACTCCTTTTGCTCCTGCTTTAACGACATCTTCCACATTACTGCCATCAATACCACCGATGGCAAACCATGGTACAGTAGCATTTTCGACGGCATAGCGGACATATTCCAAACCAGAGGCTTTTTTCCCCGCTTTAGTTGGGGTTTCGTGTACAGGGCCAACTCCAATATAATCAATATCAGTAGCTAATGATTTTGCCATTTCTTCAGGGCTAGTGGTAGATTGACCAATTATTTTATCTTTACCTAATATTTGTCGGGCAAAGGTTACCGGTAAATCTGTTTGCCCTAAATGAACACCATCGGCATCGACTGCTAATGCGATATCAACTCGATCATTTACTAAGAATAACGCATTATAGCGATCGCATAAATCTTTTAATGCTTGAGCTTGTTGAAAACGTACTCTATCATCGTCATTTTTACTGCGATATTGCACTAATTTCAAACCACCCTTTAAAGCAGACTCGACAACTTCTACTAAATTTTCTACACCAGAAGTGACTAAATACAGAGAACATTCGGACAATAATGGTTTAGGTGACTTATTCAAGAGTTCACTTTCCAAAGTATAAACTTGATAACGCATTTGCTTCATCGTCTGAGCAAATTGACTATCCGACAACTTAGCATATTCTTCTAATACTCTCAAGGCTTCTTGCACACGAGATAGATTCGCTTGTAAAACACCTGTCAAATTTTCTCTGGTTTCTTCTTGAGGATGAGTTAATTGAGTACCCACATCATTAGTTGTATCTCTAGCCATTTTATACTCTTGTTTATGGCAACGAGCTAATTCTTGACGCATCTGCTTACAACTATTCGCCATACTTTGGTTATCTAAACCAAAACGATACCATTCTTCGATCGTCCTTAAGCCTTCTCTGGCACGATCTAAATTAGCATCTAATATACGATAGATCGCTGTTTGTTCGTTAAGCATGGGTAATTAATGAATAATTAATAATGAATATTTTAATAAAACTGGAAATTATTCTTATTTTTCAAGAACTCGCCCCAGAATAACAATTGGTAATTAGATTATAATGGAAAGGTTAACTTGCAATTTTGAACTTGATTTCCCTGATTAGCAAGCAGAATTAACTCAACGATTCGGGCTAAAGATAGATAAAATATTTTATGGGATTGAAAGAGTAAAATTGAGAATCAAGATCTAAATTAATTTTATTTATTATAAAAATCGATAATGGCTGAATCATATCTATTAGAAAAATTAGCATCAGTAGAAAGCACATTTGAAGAATTAACTAGAAGATTAGCAGATCCAGATATTGCCACCAATCCCAATGAATTACAAAAAGTCGCTAAAATGCGATCGTCTTTAGAAGAAACAGTTCTAGCATATCAGCAATGGCAACAAACCCAAGAAGATTTAGTTGGAGCAAGAGAAATCTATAAAGAGTCTAATAGTGACCCTGAAATGAAAGAGTTGGCAGGGATGGAAATCGAAGAACTCGAAACTCAAGCGGTAGATTTAGAAAATAAACTTAAAGTTTTACTCTTACCCACGGATCCTAATGATGATAAAAATATTATGTTAGAGATTAGAGCAGGTACAGGAGGAGATGAAGCCAGTATTTGGGCTGGGGATTTAGTTAGAATGTATTCTCGCTACGCAGAAACCCTCAATTGGAAAGTTAAACTCCTTAGTGAATCTTTAGCAGAAATGGGCGGATTTAAAGAAGCAATTTTAGAAATTACTGGAGATCGTGTTTATAGTAAACTAAAATTTGAAGCAGGAGTACACCGTGTTCAGAGAGTACCTGTCACCGAGGCAGGAGGAAGAGTGCATACATCCACGGCTACCGTCGCCATTATGCCTGAAGTAGATGATGTTGAGGTCAAAATTGACCCTAAAGAAATTGAAATGACCACAGCTCGTTCTGGTGGTGCTGGTGGACAAAACGTAAACAAAGTGGAAACTGCCGTTGATTTAATCCACAAACCTACTGGTATTAGGGTTTTTTGTACCGAAGAGCGATCGCAATTAAAGAATAGAGAAAGAGCAATGCAGATTTTGCGGGCGAAACTTTATGAAATTAAATTAAGTGAACAACAAGAAGCTGTTACATCCATGAGACGATCGCAAGTAGGTACAGGTTCAAGATCGGAAAAAATTCGTACTTATAACTATAAAGACAATCGAGCCACAGATCATCGTTTAGGCAGAAATTTTGACTTAGGAACTATCCTAGAAGGTAAAATAGAAGGTGTAATACAAGCTTGTATTACCCAAGATCAACAAGAAAGATTAGAGAAAATGGCATCATCTCCTACCAGTGCGGAAATGATCAACTAATTGAAATTTTTAGCTTTTATCAAGGAAGCAAAAGATGAAACTTAACGCAGATTGAAAAGACAGAGTTGTTGTCAATAGTAACCAAATACCTTGGATTGATTCTCCCATGGCAGGAGTCCAACGTCGTATGTTAGAAAGAGATGGAGAAGAGATAGCTAGGGCAACATCTTTGGTTCGTGATGCTCCAGAAAGTTATTTTTCATCTCATATTCACGCTGGTGGTGAAGAATTTTTTGTACTTGACGGAGTTTTTTCGGGAGCATCCCACTTTGGAACTAAGTACAAATACTCAAGGATGGAGAATTGTT
>JAALKG010000036.1:0-3695 GCA_011088145.1 Cyanobacteria bacterium MH1_Bin12
CCGTGATTCATCCCATGGGCATAGCCGTGGGTCTTCTCAAGGAACACAGATAAACCGACAGAACAGTTAACTATCAAGATCATGACTCAAGTGGAAACTTACAAGGCAAATCCTTTTGACTATCTGCTTGAGTCTTGGGCAACTAAATTACCGATGGATTATCCTAGTTCCTTATTTGCTCAAATTAAACCTTATTTACAATCCTACAGTATGGTATTAGACCCATTGGTCTTAGAACTTGCACAGGAAATTGATTTGGAAGTAAATGGTAATACCATTGCTTTTATTGCTACTTTAAATCAACAGCTTTACAAAAACTGTAATTATATTACCCGTGAACTAGGAGAACCTTGGCAAGCGGGAATCACATGGAGACGAAAACAAGGATCTTGCCGAGATTTAGCAATCTTATTTATCGAAGTTTGCCGTGCAATGGGTTTGGCAACAAGATTTGTCAGTGGTTATCAAGAAGGAGATGTAGAACCAGATAACCGAGATTTACACGCTTGGGCAGAGGTTTATTTGCCTGGTGGTGGCTGGAGAGGATATGATCCAACTCATGGACTAGCGGTAAGCGATCGTCATGTCGCTTTAGCGGCAAGTTCTTTACCTAGTTATGCAGCCGCTGTTACTGGTCAAATTATGCCAGTTACATCTTTGTCAGAAGGCACAGAAGCTATTCAATCGAGCATTACGGCTGATATATCTATTCAAGTTATTTAATTATTAGAGATTGAGACAATTGATAATTGATAATGAATGGTCGATGGCATCTTTTCTTTGGGTATAAAATATTCCTCATTTCTATATTGACGAACTAGTAGGCTAGGATATTATATTTAGGGTTTGCTGAATAAATATCAAACCACAGGAAACTTTGTTTTTCGCAAACAGAGGAAATTGTTAATAATTATGATTTGGTTAGGAATTGATCCCGGACTGGCAATTATTGGTTGGTCAATTTTATCAGGTGATGAGATGGAAATGCCTGATATTATTGACTATGGAATTATTGAGACCGATAAAAAGTTTTCCACAGGAGAACGTTTAGTTGAGTTAGAAAAAGATTTAATGACTATTATGAAGGAGTTTCAACCTGATCAAGTTGCGATCGAAATGCCTTTTTTTAGTCGTAAAATCAAAGCAGCAGGGGGGGTATTACAAGCTTTAGGAGTTATTAACCTTGTTTGCTACCGAGAAGCTAACATTATTCCTATATTTTTACATCAATCTAGTTGGAAAGCCCATTTAGGAAATGGCAAGGCTGATAAACAAGAAATTGCTTCTGTTTTACAACAGTTATTTGATTTACCTCTGTTACCGATTGATGATAGTGTAGATGCGATCGCGATCGCTTATAGTGCAGTTTGCGGTTTGAGAAATGCTATTCATTAAATAAAATTTGCTGACCAAAAGATCAAGGGTTTCAAGCCTCGCCTTTAAAGGCGTGAGTAATTTTGATGATAGTTTCAAGCTATTTTCAAAAATGACCTTTGTCCTTTGTCCCTTGCCCCTTGCTCTTTGCTATAAATGCTTGTTGGGCAGTTAGAGAAATTACATTGAAAGAAAGATTCTGTTCACGGGCAAGACGAACACAGTCTTCATACTCTGCTTGAATATTCATTATCTTCCCTTCTTTGGTAGCTATTTTGACTCGAATATCACCATATTTAGTACTGACAGTTTCAATTTTTCTGGCTAAAATTGATCGCTTTTGTATTTGACGACGAATCCCGATAGTAGTCGTTTCCCGAAATATAATCTGTTCACAAACATCTATTTTGTCTAAATCACAAATTACCGTTAACAAAACACCAGGACGATTTTTTTTCATCGTGACAGGTTGAGTAAAAACATCCCTTGCCCCAATTTTTAATAACTCTTGCAACACATAACCAAATATCTGGGGATTACAATCATCAATTTGGGTTTCCAAAACAGCCACTTCTTCCAATGATGATGATTTCCCTTCTCCTAACCATAAACGCAAGACATTGGGTATTTCCAAATCTCGATTACCCGCACCCAACCCCATTTTAGTTAAAGTCATAGGTGGTGCTTCTCCAAAATCTTGGGCTAAAGTTGTGACAATTGCTGCACCTGTGGGAGTAACTAATTCTTTCTCGATACCATTACTGTAAACTGGTACTTTCCGACTTTGCCATAACTCTAACACTGCAGGTACAGGCACAGCTAACTTACCGTGAGCCGCTTTGACAAAGCCTCCTCCTGTGGGTAAAGGCGAACAATATAGCTGTTCTATATCTAAATAATCTAAACCTAAACAAGTACCGACAATATCAACAATGGCATCTGTTGCCCCAACTTCGTGAAAATGTACTTTGTCTATAGTTGTACCATGTACCTTTGCTTCTGCGATCGCTAAGTGCTTAAATATTGCTAAACTATTATCTCGAACTCTCATAGGTAAATTAGCTTCGTTAATCAGTTTTTCAATATCAGGTAAATGTCTATGATGGTGATGATGAGTTGTTAAATCCACATGAACTTTAACCGCACTTTGTCCGTTTTTAAGCACTATTTCTTCTGTTAACTGATATTCATTGCTTAAATTTAGTCCTGACAAACCATCAGTAATATACTTCAACGGTACACCAGCACAGACCAAAGCACCTAAAAACATATCTCCAGCAATTCCAGTGGGGCATTGTAAATAAGCTATTCTATACATTTAGGTTACAATTTATACAGTTAAGAGAAATAAGCAATTAAAAATCATTAGTAATTAATTATCAATTATTAATTAACCTATTATGGCTATTTTATATGAATTAAACCCTGATAATCCTCAACCTCGAAGTATAGATGAAATTACCACAGCACTCAAAAAAGGTGCAGTTATGCTTTATCCTACTGATACTGTATATGCTATCGGTTGTGATATAAATGTTAAATCTGCGGTGGAAAAAGTAAGAGCTGTCAAAAATTTATCGAACCAAAAGCCTTTAACTTTTCTTTGCTCATCTTTGTCGAATATTTCTGAATATGCAGTGGTTCATGATGAGGCTTACTATATCATGAAGCGATTAGTGCCCGGACCTTATACATTTTTACTGCCTACCACCAAACTAGTACCCAAACTGGTGATGGCTCCTAAACGTAAAACTACAGGGATTCGTGTTCCAGAACAGAACGTTTGTCAAGCTTTATTAAAATCTCTTAACAATCCCATCGTTTCTACTTCTGCCCATATTATGAACGAAGAGGGGGAATATCCTTCTTATGATTGGGAAAAAGCCAAGTTATTCGATTATTTTGAAAACAAAGTAGATATTATTATCGACGATTACACCGAACCAGGACACGAAGTTTCCACGATTATTGATTTTTCCACAACTAAACCTGCGATTGTTCGTGAAGGCTTAGGATGGCAAGAGTTACAACAGTGGTTTAATTTTGATTAGGAAGGAAAGACTAAAGGGCAAAGGGCAGAGGTAAAATTACGATCAAGTATGCTTTAAAAGCATTTGGCTATCAGGTATCAGTAATGAGCTTTACGGATTTTTTAACTAATCGTGCATTGTTACTAAATCCCTAATTAGTATGGTAATTACTATACTTTAGACATTAAATAATTTGAGTTAGGTAAAGATTATGATCTTTTAAAAAGACATTCTTAATTCTCAATTCTCAATTCTCAATTCTCAATTCTCAATTCTCAATTCTCAATTCTC
>JAALKG010000036.1:3705-20441 GCA_011088145.1 Cyanobacteria bacterium MH1_Bin12
ATTCTCAATTCTCAATTCTCAATTCTCAATTCTCAATTCTCAATTCTCAATTCTCAATTCTCCAATGGCTTCTTCTTTAAATAAATATCTCGCTCATTCACTTGATACTATTCGACGTGCTAATTGGTATCGTCAGGAAAAATTAATAACTGGTCTTCCTAGTGCTATTGTCGAGATGGAAGGACAAAAGCTAGTTAATTTTGCTAGTAATGATTATTTGGGTTTAGCCGGTGATAAACGATTAATCTGGGCGGCAACCGATGCGATACACAAATATGGTACGGGAAGTACTGGTTCTCGTTTATTAAGTGGTCATCGATCGCTTCATGATACCTTAGAAAAGTCCATCGCTGATTGGAAAAAAACTGAAAAAGCTTTAGTTTTTAGTTCAGGATATACTGCCAACATTGGTACGATAAGTGCTTTAGTCAATCAAAAAGACTTAATTTTAGCTGACAAATATAACCATTCTAGTCTCAAAAATGGAGCAAAATTGAGTCAAGCTCATACCCTCAATTATCCACATTGTGACACGAAAGATTTAGTTAAACAATTAACCCTTCACCGCAGCAACTATCGTCATTGTTTGATTATTACCGATAGTGTTTTCAGTATGGATGGTGATTTATGTCCTCTACCTGAGTTGATTGCGATCGCACAAAAATTTGATTGTTGGTTACTAATCGACGAAGCTCATGCCACAGGAGTAATTGGTGAATCGGGGGCTGGTAGCTTAGAGCATTTTCAGGTAGAAGGGGACAATATCATTCAAATTGGGACTCTCAGTAAAGCAATTGGTAGCTTAGGGGGTTATGTTGCAGGGAGTTCTGTTTTGATTGATTTTCTGCGTAATCGTTGTCCGACATGGATTTATACTACTGCCCTTTCTCCTGCTGATACTGCTGCTGCGATCGCAGGAATTGAAGTAATTAGATCTGAATCTGAAAGAAAAAATAAGTTATGGCAAAATATCAACACGTTTAAAAAACAGCTGGAATCCCTTAATTTAGATATCTTTCCTTCCGATTCAGCCATTATCTGTTTAAAGTCAAAAACAGCAGAAAAAGCCCTAAAAACATCCAAAAAGTTGCATGAAGAAGGTTTTTTTGCTCCTGCTATACGCCCACCAACAGTTCCGACTAGTAGGATTAGATTTTCCTTGATGGAAACTCACAAAACTCCGTATTTTCGGGACTTATGTGATTACTTACAAGTTAGTTAGGGACGTTGCATGCAACGTCCCTACCGTCATACTTTTGCTTCCAAAGACTTCAAATATTCTGTGTTAACGCCTGATTCACGAACTAGAGCTATTTTACCAGTACGAGCAATTTCTTTAATCCCAAACTGGGTCAACATGGAAACAATAGCGACCATTTTACCAGGATCACCAACGACTTCAAGAGTCAAACTGTTATCTGACATATCAACAACTCTGGCACGGAAAATTTGAACAACCTGTAACACTTCATTGCGATTACTGTCATTTGTGCTGACTTTAAGGAGCATTAATTCTCTTTCCACACAGGGAGTGGTGGTAATGTCTGTGACTTTAAGAACATTAACTAGTTTATTTAATTGTTTAGTTAATTGTTCGATCGTATTTTCATCTCCTGGTACAACCATCGTAATACGTGAAGTCCCCATGGTTTCTGTTGGGCCTACTGCCAGACTTTCAATATTAAAACCTCTACGGGCAAATAAACCCGCAATTCTGGTTAAAACTCCTGCTTCATCTTCTACTAATACGCAAATAGTGTGCTTCATTGATATTTTCAAGTTCAATTCGTGAATAGAATTAATAAACTAGGACTAATTTTTTTTGCGGTATGGACTAATGCTCTAGCAATTAATTTAACCCCTAATTATATCAAAATCATTTGACAATAAACAATAGATAATAAACCGAGATTAAGAAAAATAAATATATATCTAAGATCGCTTATATATAAAGTATCTTAGATGTTTAAGGTTTGCTCAAAAAGTCCTTAATGGGGTAATTAGGGCAAGTATTAGGTTTTTTTGAGGTATTAATTTATAAGTATTAGTTGATATTTGTAGCCAAAAATTAAGCTTTTTAACAAGAAAACACTAAAACGATATTTACACAACAAAATAAATTTACTTCTTGCTTCTTAATCTCTTACCCTCACAATTGCAATTTTTCAGCAAGTCTTATATATACATTTGGTCAAAAAAAATTGACTTTTGATCGTAATCAATGGTTTATTTGCTCAGATGCTGCAAGGTATTGATATTATTGCTGATATAACTAGTGCTTGGAAAACTTTTGTCGAAACTGGACAAGTTTGGGCAATGATAATTGGTGTATTTTTTGGTTATGTTTTTGCTAGTTTTACTCGTTTTTAAACAATACGAGTTGAGTTTATTTAAGAATCATTCCACTACGGGGATGCAGTTTAATAACTAAAGTTTTATTATCTTCCTGCTGCCCTGTAATAAAACTATTTTTACCAAGTAATATTTTTTCAATATTGAGATTCAAACGGGAGGCATTTAGTTCAATTTCTTGAGATTTCACTCCATTATTCACCGCCACAATAATTGTTTCTTGCTCAAAGGTACGACTAAAAATATAGACGTTGTGATAAGCATATAAAACTTGATAATCTCCTCTTCTTAAAGCAGGATATTCATTTCTCAATTGGATTAATTCTTTGTGATAATTGAGTAAATCATTATTCCAATTTGTTTCTTTAGGGAAGCTACGACGAGAATCGGGATCAATTCCACCTTCTAAACCGACTTCATCTCCATAATAGATACTGGGAGCACCGGGAAAAGTTAGCAGCAATAAGGTACATAGTTCAACGGTGGAAATATCCTCTCCTGCAACGGTTAGCAGACGAGCTGTATCATGACTGGCTAATAAATTTAATTGTGCAAGATGAATTTGCCAATCATATCTGGAGAAAAGATTTTCTATTTTTTGCGCATATTCGGGGGCATTTAAAGACGGATAGGGATGATAGGGCGGTACTTCCACATATTTTTGTAAAATGCGATGGCCACCACAAAAAGCGATCGTCGCTTCAGTAAACTGATAGTTCATCACTCCATCAAATTGAGTTCCATCTAACCATTGTTCTGCTGGGGACCAAATTTCACCAACAATATAAGCTTCAGGATTAATCTTTTTAACTCGTTCACGGAATTGTTGCCAAAATCCTTGGGCAACAACTTCATTGGGTACATCCAAACGCCAACCATCGATACCTTCTTGTATCCAATATTCTGCTACTCTCATGATGTATTCTCTGACTTGAGCATTCTCATGATTGAACTTGGGTAAAGCACGATTATTAACCCAACTAGCATAATTAGCAGGAAAAGAACCATTATATGCAGACACAGGCCATGCTTCAATATTGAACCAATCTAGCCAAGGAGAATGAGGTCCATTTTCCAGAATATCATTAAAAAAGAAAAAGCCTCGACCAACGTGATTAAAAACACCGTCTAATACGACTTTAATATTACGTTGATGAGCTTGTTTTAAAAATTCTTTAAACGCATCGTTTCCACCTAAAAGGGGATCTACTTGATAGTAATCATGGGTATGATATCTATGGTTACATGTGGATTGAAAAATCGGGGTGAAATAAATAGCATTAATACCTAAGTCTTTTATATAGTCTAAATGCTGAATTATTCCCCAAAAATTACCGCCTTTATAAGTTTGTGAATGGGGCTTGTCATACCAAGGTTCTAAGTTGCTTCCTTGCCAGTAATTGAAGTCTTGATGAGGGGGATTACCTATGGCAAATCGATCGGGAAATATTTGATAGAATATTGCGTCTTTAACCCATTCAGGTGTCTGAATGACCATTTAATCTTCTCCTTCTGTTATTTCTTCACTTCTAATATTTAATTGATTCAATGGATTCAAAAAAATTCTTTCATTACTACTCTACTGATTCTCCGAAGACAAAAATGTTACGTTATTTATCATTTGTAGATATTTTTTTGATAAAAACATATTGACTAAACAATAATGAAGATTATTAATTATTATTAATTATTGATTTATTTTAGCTCCCTCCAAAATAGAAATAGATTCTATATTTGTTGTGTGAGTGGGGATTGGACTGAGTATTTTTCCTGTTAACCAAGAACATCAACGAAATCATCGCCGTCGGTATCAAAATGGTGTTCCTTTGTTCAAAAGCATTTCACAAGTTCATTGTGTTCTCAATTTTGCGACAAAACAGATGACTATTTGACCCTTCTATGTCTTTCAGAAAAAGCCTCACCCAAATTATTTAAGATGTCTATACCTCATAGTATTGAGAATATCTATGGAATAATTATTTTTTAAACAACTTATATTTACGCATATTTATTTACGTATTTTATTATAAATACAATAAAATTAAACAAACTTTACTATTAACAAAATAAAGTTAAATAATAATTTTTGAAATAAATAATTACTGTCAATACAGATTATAAAAATAAAAACTATACCATAGTTTCAACTTATTAGGAACCAAAATAAACGTGAATATTATATAATTATTAATATAAACA
This sequence comes from Cyanobacteria bacterium MH1_Bin12, assembly GCA_011088145.1. Classification (GTDB taxonomy): domain Bacteria; phylum Cyanobacteriota; class Cyanobacteriia; order Cyanobacteriales; family Cyanobacteriaceae; genus JAALKG01. Next base: position 8,257 of record JAALKG010000036.1, read on the forward strand.
TTTAGCGAAAAAATGACGAATAATATGAATATTAAAAACCTATCTTCTTTAGTAGCAATTAGTTTGGGATTATGCTTAAGTGCTGTTAGCATAAATCCTGCTCATAGTTCAGAATTAACTGAAAACAACAATGATGAAATTTTGATCAGTCAACTCAGAGGTCATGATACTTATAACGGTAGTGGTCAACAACAATGGGATGGATATTCTCTAGGTAGAGTCGCTGGTAAAAGCGGTGGTATAATGACTATCAGAGCTAGTGAATTATTTAATAATTTCTTCACAAATGATTTCAAACTGTTATAGTTAAATAAAAGATCAGCTTTGGTACTTTTACTTTCTGGTATTAAAGCTTATCTTACTGTATTGTAAAATTATCCATAATCATCAGCTATGCAATTTAATTTACGGTCTTTTTTCTTTTTAAAAAATAGTCTTTTAGCTGCGATCGTCTTATCTATTTTTTGTGTTAATATTCCTGTGAGTCATAGTTGGAAAGTCTTAGATTTAGAGCAGGAAATTTGGAAAGTGAAATCGCCTAATTTACCATCTTTAAAAAATTATGAGGCGGCCTATTTACACAATGCAGAAAGTACCCTAGCATCAGCATTGATTTTACATCTAAATAAAAGAAGAGTAGAAGTATATAACGGACAACAACTAATTGCCACTTTTCCTGTTGCTGTTGGTAAAAGAGGATGGGAAACACCTCAAGGACAATTTAATGTTATTCAAAAGATTAAAAATCCTGCTTGGGAACATCCATGGAATGGAAAAATAGTTCCTCCAGGGCCAAAAAATCCTTTAGGACAACGTTGGATTGGTTTTTGGACTGATGGTAAAAACTTTGTTAGTTTTCATGGTACCCCTGGAGAACATTTAATTGGACAGGCAGTATCTCATGGTTGTGTTCGGATGAAGAATAAAGATGTGGAAAAATTATTTGAACTAGTCTCTATCGGCACCAGTGTAACAGTTAAAAAATAGGTATATTTACAATTATGCCACCGAAGGCAAGTTAATTAAGTATAATAATTGCTAGTGAAATATTAACTTGCCGAGTGATTAATTTTGACTAACCTGAATCAAGATACTCCCCCAGATGAATCGAATTGGATAGATGAAGATGAGCAAGATGTCTCTACTAATCAAGATCAATTTCCGTCGAATCCTAAATCAGTCAAATTAAAATCATATAAATTTAAACCTGAAACTATTGCTTTAATAGAAAGTGCTTTTTTAGCTAGTACTGCCAGTTTAATTTGGTTAATCGATTATTATTTTCGTTTAGGCCCATTTTTAAAAATGCTTTTTCCTTTACCCATTGCTTTAGTTTATTTAAGAAGGGGAAAAAGAGCTTCGGTAGTAACCACTATTGTTTGCGGTTTATTACTAGCTATTTTGATGGGGCCTCCCCGTAGTATTGTGTATATTATTCCCTATGGTTTAATGGGAATTCAATTAGGGGCATTGTGGCGTAGAGATAGTAATTGGTATATATCGATTTTGATTGCTAGTATTATTGGTTGTTTTGGCTTTTTCTTTCGTTTTTGGCTATTTTCGATCCTTTTAGGAGAAGATTTATGGGTATATGTTATTTCTCAGGTGACAAATTTAGCCGATTGGATGTTTTTAAAATTAGGTATTCTGGCTCAACCCACTACTACTATGATTCAAATTTTAGCTCTGGTTGTTGTCTTTGTTAATAATATTATTTATGCCTTAACAGTTCATCTGGTTGCTTTATTAATGTTGGATAGACTTAATAATCCGATTCCTCGTCCTCCTAAATGGTTACAGGTAATTCTTGACTATGAGTAACCGATTAAACAATTTACCGTTAATAATTTATAATTACCTTTGCCTGACAATAGGGGCTTTTTTCCCCATGTTTTCGGTAATTCTTCTCGCAAAGATGCCGTGAAATTATATTATTTGAATAGATGAATTGAATATGACAGTTAATCACATTACCATTACCGTTAAACTATTTGCGATTTATCAGGAAGTTTATGGACAAGAAGAAATAAATCTCGATTTACCTCAAAATAGTAAGGTAGAAGATATTTTTAAGATCATGATTATACAATATCCTCAATTAGTTTCTTGGCAGTCAGTAACAAAATTAGCTGTTAATTTAGATTTTGTTTCTTCTGATTTTATGCTTAGTAATGGTGATGAGGTGGCATTAATTCCCCCTGTTAGTGGAGGCAAATCATGACTGGGGTTTGCTGAAAAAGTCGTTAACGGACTCTTGAACTCAGATGTTAGGTTTTTAAAATTAGCTATCAGCTACCTCTGATGTTAATTAATTTGATTAATATTGAACTGTTGAAAGCTATAAGCTTTAGGCTTTAAGCTCTAAGTTTGTTGATTAGTCTAAAGTTACAGGTTTGCGTCAAAATAGAATACCGTATCAATAATCCGCGTTAATTAAATTTCTCAACTTTATTGGTAGATTATTAAACAGTAACTGCCTTATCACTTATAGCTAGCTTATAGCTAATCATATCCAAAGGAAATACTCTTCATATTAAGGGTATCAGCTATAAACTTTTAACTTTTAACTCTTAAATCATGTTTAATTTACACGCACCTTTTTCACCACAAGGAGATCAGCCTGATGCGATCGCATCTTTAGTCAAATCTTTAAATAAAGGTAATAGTTATCAAACTCTTCTGGGTGCGACAGGTACAGGAAAAACCTACACCATTGCTTGTACCATAGCCCAATGGCAAAAACCGACTTTGGTATTAGCCCATAATAAAACTCTTGCCGCACAACTTTGTAATGAATTAAGACAGTTTTTTCCTGAGAATGCGGTTGAATACTTTGTCAGTTACTACGACTATTATCAACCTGAGGCTTATATGCCTGTAACCGATACTTATATCGAAAAAAGTTCATCGATTAATGATGAAATTGATATGTTACGGCACTCGGCTACTCGCTCTTTATTTGAAAGAAAAGATGTGATTGTCGTTGCTTCTATAAGTTGTATCTATGGTCTAGGGATGCCTGTTGAATATTTGAAAGCATCTATTCGGTTAGAAACAGAACGAGAATATGACCCTCGTCAGCTAATTCGTGACTTGGTTAATGTGCAATATACTCGCAATGATGTTCAATTATCTCGTGGAAATTTTCGCCTCAGAGGAGATGTCTTAGAAATCGTTCCAGCCTACGAAGATCGAGTTGTAAGAGTCGAATTTTTTGGAGACGAAATTGAGGCAATATCTCTTTTAGATCCTGTTACAGGTGAATTAATAGGGGAATTAGGTTCTATTAACATTTACCCTGCTAAACACTTTGTAACACCAAAAGAACAACTTGAAAGTGCGATCGTCAATATTAAAGATGAATTGGAAGAAAGACTAAAAAATTTAGAAAAAGAAGGACAATTAGTTGAAGCTCAAAGATTAAAACAAAAAACTCGCTATGATTTAGAAATGCTGACGGAGGTAGGCTATTGTAATGGGGTAGAGAATTATTCTCGGCATTTAACAGGGAGAAGCAAGGGACAACCTCCCGATTGTTTAGTGGATTACTTTCCTGAGGATTGGTTATTAGTGGTTGATGAATCTCATGTCACGGTACCTCAAATTAGAGGAATGTACAATGGAGATCAAGCGAGGAAAAAAGTATTAATTGACTATGGTTTTCGTTTACCTAGTGCATCGGATAATCGTCCTTTAAAAGCGGAAGAATTTTGGCAAAAAGTATCTCAATGTATTTTTGTTTCTGCTACTCCTAGTAATTGGGAAATAGAAAAATCAGATGAACAAGTTTATGAGCAAATTATACGTCCTACGGGGATTCTAGATCCTCAAATCGATGTACGTCCAACTCAAGGACAAGTGGATGATTTATTGGCAGAAATAAAAGCAAGAATTAAGAAAAAACAAAGGGTTTTAATTACTACTTTAACGAAGAAAATGTCGGAGGATTTAACTACATATTTACAAGAAAGAGATATCAATGTCCAGTATTTGCATTCGGAGATTCAATCAATAGAAAGAATTGAAATTTTACAAAGTTTAAGAGCGGGTGAGTTCGATGTTTTAGTAGGAGTTAATTTACTTAGAGAAGGATTGGATTTACCTGAGGTTTCTTTGGTAGTGATTCTTGATGCTGATAAAGAAGGTTTTTTACGTTCAGAGCGATCGCTGATACAAACTATAGGTAGAGCGGCACGTCATGTTGATGGACAAGCAATTTTATATGCGGATAATTTTACTAATAGTATGGAAAAAGCGATCGCAGAGACGAATCGTCGTCGGCAAATTCAATTAGAATATAATCAAAAAAATAATATTATTCCTCAGTCTATTGAAAAAAAATCTACTAATAAAATTTTAGAATTTTTAGATATTTCTCTGAAATTAAATAAACAAGAATTAGCACAAATTACCAATCAAATTGAAGATATTAGTTTAGATAAAATTCCTGCTTTAATTAAACAATTTCAAGAAAAAATGCAGGAATCAGCTAAGAATTTGGAGTTTGAAGAAGCCGCAGAGTATCGGGATAAAATTAAGCAGTTAAGAGCAAAATTATTATCTAATTAGCATTTGGGTAAAAAAGTGAAATTTATGAATGATAAACTGTTAATTATTAATTATTTCTCTAGCCAAATCGTCCGCTAATATATTCTTGTGTGGAATGTTCAACAGGATTTTGAAAAATATTTTCAGTTTGATTGTATTCAACCAAATAACCGAGTTTACCACTTCCTCCCTCGATACTTTTGGCATTAAAAAAAGCAGTATAGTCAGAGACTCTTGATGCTTGTTGCATATTATGGGTAACAATAATAATGGTAAAATTTCTTTTTAATTCATGAATAGACTCTTCTACTTTGAGAGTGGAAATAGGGTCTAGTGCAGAACAAGGTTCATCCATTAAAATAACTTCAGGTTTTAATGCAATCGTTCTGGCAATACATAAACGTTGTTGTTGTCCTCCTGATAAGGCTAAACCGCTTTTACGCAATTTATCTTTAACTTCATCCCACAAAGCGGCTTTTTGCAAGGATTCTTCTACCAAATCGTTCATATTGCCTTTATAGCCGTTGATTCTTGCACCCCAAGCGATATTTTCATAGATTGATTTTGGGAAAGGATTGGGTTTTTGAAAAACCATTCCAATCATGCTTCTGATATTTACAGGATCAATATTTTTAGAGTAGATATCTTTTCCTTTAAATATTATTTTTCCTTCAATTCTGGCACTGGCTACCAAATCGTTCATACGATTAAAACAACGCAAAATAGTACTTTTACCACAGCCAGAAGGTCCAATCAAAGCGATCGCATTATTTTTAGGAATTTCTAAATTAACACCAGCTACTGCTTTATGAGAACCATAATAGACATCAACATTTTCTGCTCTTAATATAATTTCTTCGTTTTGCTCAAGAGAAGATAAATTATTCATTATTTTTAATTGATTTGGATAATAAATTTAATTGTGAGAATTCGATCGATTAATAGTTCTAGATTATTTATTAATCAAAAAATATTTAATAAAAATAAAAATCTACTGGACTTTATTATAATTGCTGTATGACTATCTAAAGTTAAAAACAGATTAAATAACTGCTTTAACAATAGACAATAAATATCAGTCTTTAGATATTAATCTCCATAATCGAGATGATTAGTTTGTAAATAATGAGGAAAAAATAATTATGGCTCGTACACCTTCAATTATGTTATCTTTAGGCACTCAAGCACCAGAATTCAGTTTGCCAGATACAGTGTCAGGGGGAACCATTTCTCTGGAAAATTTTGATGATTGCCAAGGTTTACTCGTAATGTTTATTTGTCAACATTGTCCTTTTGTTATTCATGTTAAACCTGAGTTAGCAAAATTAGGTCAGGATTATATTCCCAAAAATCTGGGTATTGTGGCGATTAGTAGTAATGATGTGGAAAATTATCCCCAAGATTCTCCTGAAAAATTAAAAGCGATGGCAATTGAATATAATTTCAATTTTCCTGTCTGTTATGACCAAAATCAAAAAGTTGCTAAAGCATATCAAGCCGCTTGTACTCCTGATTTTTATTTATTCGATCGAGATTTTAAATTAGTTTATCGTGGACAGTTAGATGATAGTCGTCCTAGTTTAGATATCCCTGTTACAGGTCATGATTTACGTAATGCGATCGATGCCTTATTATCAGATCAGTCTATCACTTCAGAACAAAAACCAAGTCTTGGTTGTAACATTAAATGGAAACCGGGTAACGAACCCGAATATTATGGATAATCATTCAAAATTGATTCAAGTCCATTTCCGAATCACTCTTTCTATTTCTGTTACTTTAATTGGTTTAGCAATAAAATCATTCATGCCCACTTCAAAACATTTGTCTTTATGATCTTTCATGACATTAGCCGTCATCGCAATAATCGGGCATTTTTTCTTAGAATATCGTTGCAGAATCAAATGTGTGGTTTCAAATCCATCCATTTGAGGCATAGAAATATCCATAAAAATTAAATCATACTTTTTTTCTTGAATTTAATTTTTTCGATTACTTCTAAACCATTAGTAGCAATATCAATAGAATAACCCATCTTTTTAAAGACTAATTTAACCAATTTTTGGTTAACTTGATTATCTTCGGCTACTAAAATATTTGCAGGAAATAGACGTGCAAGATTGGTGTCATTTTTTACTTGTTTACGTTTATTTTTTTGTTGGTAATTATCTGTAATATTTAAACCTTTTCTGACAACTGTAAGCAAATTATTTCTCTTAATAGGAGGAACTAATTGTATCGGAAAAATATGATTCAATAAAGAAATATTTTCTTGATTAATCACTAATAAAATTATACTTATTTTTTGTATATCACACCATTGTATAAATCCTTTTTTAGCTTTATCATTGATCCTTTCATAAATCTGATCGGCAATAAAAATGAGATCATAGTCTTCACTATCATTTGATTCTTTCAACCATTTTTCTGGAGAATTTAATGTAATTATCTTCATTTCCCAATCCACCAATTGTTGAATAATCAAGTCATAAAAAATACTTTCTGAAGCGAAGAATAAAACTTTTTTATTTTTAAATTGTGAAATTTTATAAATTAAACTTAAATTAGATGAATTAGATAAAAAAGATGTTTTAGCCTTAATATTAAACGAAAAAGTTGTTCCTTTATCTAATTGACTATCAACCCAGATTTTTCCTCCTAGTATTTCAATAAAAGAAATAAAATTGATCGATTTGTTTTTATTACTTTCTTATTGTTCAGTATCACCAATTACCAAAATTATAAATAAAGATGTCCAAGATGTTGATTTGTTATTTTTGTAGCTACTAACTATTATGTGGATAGTTTTTAGAGAAAATGACCTTGCTCTATCGGCAAACAGTTTATCTGTAGGTTGGGTTAACCTGTAAAAATTTTTGCTTAAAAACGAAATCCAACACCAACAATTGTTGTTTGCGTTAGTTAAAATAAATACAAATACGATCGCTTATTTGCATTCAATGTTGGGTTTCATCACTTCAACCCAATCTACCAAATATAAGATAAAATTCGATCGAGCAAAAACCTGATCAATGATATAAACGCTCGTTATCATCTATCGCACTCTTAACTTCAAAAGATGAACAAATGTAAAGATTTACCAAAATAACCCGCAAACATTACAAAACCGTAAGCAAAACCACCTATTTTCTGCTAAAAACAATAGAAGAGTCTATTTTGGCTCTGCCATTATCTCGTATCTATACTTAGTAAAATTTCAGTTAATAGGAGCTTCAATATTAATGTTTACAAACGTTAAATCTGCCGTCAGGCACATTGTACCCGACGACTTACAAGGACGTGCCTTAATGAAGGTAGTTTATGTTGTATTAGAACCGCAATACCAAAGTGCGATCGGTGGTGCGATAAAATCTATTAACGCTCGTAATCCTAATTTAGCGATCGAAATCAGTGGTTATTTAATCGAAGAATTAAGAAATCCCGAAAACTACGAACAATTTAAACAAGACGTATCCGAAGCTAACATCTTCATCGCATCTTTAATTTTTATTGAAGAATTAGCCGAAAAAGTTGTCGAAGCAGTAACTCCCCACCGAGATAACCTAGATGCTGCCGTTGTCTTCCCCTCCATGCCCGCAGTCATGCGTCTCAACAAAATGGGTACTTTCAGCATGGCACAGCTAGGACAAAGCAAAAGTGTCATCGGCGATTTTATGAAAAAACGTCGTAAAAAATCTGGGGCAGGTTTTGAAGATGCCATGCTCAAATTATTACGCACACTACCTACAGTTTTAAAATATTTACCTGTAGAAAAAGCCCAAGACGCTCGTAACTTCATGTTGAGTTTTCAATATTGGTTAGGTGGTTCATCCGATAACCTCACAAATTTCTTCTTGATGTTAGCAGACAAATATGTCTTCACAGGGGAAAACTCTTTACTTAACGCCAAAGATTCCTACGACGAACCCGTCGTCTATCCAGACATGGGTATTTGGCATCCTCTCGCTCCCCAAATGTTTGAAGATATTAAAGAATATCTCAACTGGTACAACAACCGTGATGATATTGGCGATACCTTAAAAAATTCCCTCGCTCCTTGTATTGGAATTGTTTTACAACGTACTCACCTGGTTACAGGAGATGATGCCCACTATGTAGCAATGCTTCAAGAATTAGAATATCTCGGTGCAAGAGTTATTCCCGTCTTTGCTGGTGGTTTAGACTTCTCCAAACCAGTTGATGAATATTTCTGGGAATCCCCCCTACCCCCCCTTAGTAAGGGGGGTGCCAACGGCGGGGGGATTTCTCCTTTACCTATAGTTGATGCGGTAGTATCTTTAACTGGATTTGCCTTAGTTGGTGGCCCTGCTCGTCAAGATCATCCCAAAGCAGTAGATTCGTTGAAACGTCTGAATCGTCCTTACATGGTTGCCTTACCTTTGGTATTCCAAACCACTGAAGAATGGGAAGAAAGTGATCTTGGTTTACACCCAATTCAAGTAGCCTTACAAATTGCAATTCCTGAATTAGATGGTGCGATCGAGCCTATCATATTATCAGGACGTGATGGTAACTCAGGTAAATCTGTTACCCTCCAAGATCGAGTAGAAGCGATCGCAGGAAGAGCATTGAAATGGGCTGGTTTACGTAAAAAAGCAAAAATTGACAAAAAACTCGCAATCACCGTCTTTAGCTTCCCTCCTGACAAAGGAAACGTCGGTACAGCCGCATATTTAAACGTCTTTGGGTCAATTTATGAAGTCTTAAAAGGCATGAAAACCCAAGGGTACGACGTACAAAATATCCCCGAAACCGCTGAACAATTGATGGAAGAAGTCATCAACGATGCTCAAGCAAAATATGCTTCTCCTGAATTGAACATTGCTTACCGCATGAGTGTTGAAGAATATGAGCGTTTGACACCTTATTCCCAAAAACTCGAAGAAAATTGGGGGCCACCACCAGGGAATCTCAACAGTGATGGACAAAACCTCTTAATCTACGGTAAAGAGTTTGGTAACGTCTTCATCGGTGTACAACCCACTTTCGGTTACGAAGGTGATCCCATGAGACTATTATTTTCTCACTCGGCTTCTCCTCACCATGGTTTTGCGGCTTACTATACTTACCTCGAAAAAATCTGGGGTGTAGATGCTGTGTTGCACTTTGGGACTCATGGTTCGTTAGAATTTATGCCTGGTAAGCAAATGGGTATGTCTGGTGATTGTTATCCTGACAGTCTAATTGGTAATATCCCTAACATTTATTACTATGCAGCTAATAACCCCAGTGAAGCTACCATTGCTAAACGTCGTAGTTATGCTAACACTATTTCTTATTTAACACCTCCTGCGGAAAATGCTGGTTTATATAAAGGATTAGAAGAATTAAGTGATTTAATTGGCTCTTATCAAGGTTTAAAAGAAACAGGTAGAGCAATTCAAATTGTGAATACTATTATTGATAAAGCTCGTATTTGTAACTTGGATAGAGATATTCCTGAGATTGCTACTCCTGAAGGACAAGAAGCTGAATTTGTTGACTCTAGCAAGATGTCTGAGGAACAAAGAGATCATATTGTCGGTGCAGTTTATCGTAAGTTAATGGAGATTGAATCTCGTTTATTACCTTGCGGTTTACACGTGATTGGTAAGCCTCCTACCGCCGAAGAAGCGATCGCAACTTTAGTTAATATTGCCAGTTTAGACAGAGAAGAAGACGAACTTTTAGCTTTAACTACCATCATTGCTAACAGTATTGGACGTAAGATGGGAGAGGTTTATCGCAATGCAGATAAAGGAATTTTAGCTGACGTTAATCTATTACAAAGCATCACCGAAGCGACTAGAGAATCAATTCGAGCCTTTGTCGAAGAGCAAACCAACGAAGAAGGTAGAGTTTCTTTAGTTGATAAAATCAATATTTTTGGTCTTGGTAAAAAAGAAACTTGGGTAGCTAAATTACACGAATTAGGTTACACCGATGTTGATGAAAAAGCTCTTAAACCTCTGTTTGAATATCTTGCTTTCTGTTTAGAACAAGTTTGTGCCGATTTAGAATTAGAAGGTTTATTAAAAGCTTTAGAGGGAGAATATGTTTTACCTGGCCCTGGTGGCGATCCAATTCGTAACCCGAATGTATTACCCACTGGTAAAAATATCCATGCCTTAGACCCCCAAAAAATACCCACCACAGCGGCAGTAAAGTCAGCCAAAATCGTTGTTGATAGACTCTTAGAGCGTCAAAAGATAGATAACGGTGGAAAATATCCTGAGACGATCGCTTGTGTATTATGGGGAACAGATAACATCAAAACTTATGGTGAATCTCTCGCTCAAATTATGTGGATGGTGGGTGTTAAACCTGTACCTGATGCTTTAGGAAGGGTGAATAAATTAGAGTTAATTCCTATCGAAGAGTTAGGTCGACCTCGTATTGACGTAGTTGTCAACTGTTCTGGAGTTTTCCGTGATTTATTTATCAATCAAATGAATTTACTTGATCAAGCGGTGAAAAAAGCAGCAGAAGCTAATGAGCCTATCGAGATGAATTATGTCAGAAAACATGCGATCGAACAAGCTCAAGAAATGGGTATTAATCTTCGTCAAGCAGCAACTCGTGTTTTCTCCAACGCATCTGGTTCATATTCTTCTAACGTTAACTTAGCGGTAGAGAATAGCAGTTGGGAAGAAGAAAAAGAATTACAGGATATGTATTTAAATCGTAAGTCTTTTGCCTTTAATTCTGATAATCCGGGGGTGATGGATGAAAGTCGAGCTATTTTTGAAAAGTCTTTAAAAACTGCTGATGCCACTTTCCAAAATTTAGATTCATCGGAAATTAGTTTAACCGATGTGTCTCACTATTTTGATTCTGATCCTACCAAAGTTGTCGCTAGTTTACGTGACGATGGTAGAAAGCCTTCTGCATATATCGCTGATACGACTACTGCTAATGCTCAAGTACGTACTTTATCAGAAACTGTGCGTTTAGATGCTCGTACCAAGTTACTTAATCCTAAATGGTATGAGGGCATGTTAGCCAATGGTTATGAAGGTGTGAGAGAGTTATCTAAACGTCTTGTCAATACTATGGGTTGGAGTGCCACAGCCGATGCGGTTGACAATTGGGTTTATGAGGATACTAACAGTACTTTTATTGAAGATGCTGATATGTGTAAGCGTTTGATGGATATGAATCCTAATTCTTTCCGTCGCATGGTTGGTACTTTGTTAGAAGTTAATGGACGTGGTTATTGGGAAACTTCTGATGAAAATATCGAACGTTTACAAGAACTATATCAAGAAGTAGAAGATCGTATTGAAGGTATTGATGATTAATTGAGAATTGAGATTGTAGATTGTAGGGTGGGCAATGCCCACCTTTTTTGTTTAAGATTATGAGTAAGTTAGAAAAACTAATCAAAAAACTATTATCTCGACCACCTGAAGCTCGTTTTGATGATATTTATACTATATACGTCTAATGTGTATTAATTCTTGAAACCCCTGTCATTTGGTTAATTATTCGAGATTAACACTTTTTAGCAATCCCTCAAATCCTTATAGAATAAAGGTCGTTTTTAATTCACATCAGACGTATTAGTTATCATAAGTTATTAAACCCACATTCCGCAGATAAAATTAGAGGAAATCAAACTAAGTATATATACTTGG
>JAALKG010000037.1 GCA_011088145.1 Cyanobacteria bacterium MH1_Bin12
TGAATAATTCTCCATTCTTGAGTATTTGTGCTTAGTTCCAAAGTGGGATGCTCCCCTTTCCAACAGTTCAATATTAATCAAATTAATTCACATCAGACGTATAAAATAGTTATATTGTCTGCCAGACTACATAAAAAAAAATCATTTTCTTTCATAATGTAAATTGGTTGATCATTATTTCGGGACAAATCAACATTACCATCAGAAAAATGAAACCTTTAATAATTGTCTCTGGTTTAGGACATACAGGATACAAAATTTATCTTTTGCTCAAACAACAAGGTGCAGAAGTTGTAGGCATAAGCGATCGTCCCATGACCAGACAACGGGATGATAATATTATCATTGGAAATTTGCGTTCACCTCGGACATTAATCAAAGCAGGGATTAAAAATGCAACGACTATAGTATTAGCTAATAATGATGATGGTTTAAATGTTGCTATTTTAACCCAAGCCAAAACTATTAATCCAAGGATTCGTATCGTCAATAGGCTATACAATCAAACTCTTGGTAATAGGTTGGACAAAACCGTACCTGATCATTTAACTATGAGTATTGCTTCTTTGGCTGCTCCTATTTTCGTCTTTGCAGCTTTGGGTAGTAATGCTATTGGACATTTAAAATTATTCAATCAAACATGGGCTTTGCGAGAAGAAATAATAACCCAGAATCATCCTTGGTATGGATTAAAACTTGCTCAACTGTGGAATAATCTAGAGCAAATGCTGATTTATTATCTCCCGACAAATGGTGAAATTGACCTTATTTCTGGTGTTCAAAATCAGAAAAAATTGGAAAGAGGAGATCATGTAATTGTTGCCAACAAAGCCAAGATTAATCCAAAACCTCGTTTTCAGTGGAAAAGATGGTTCAAAATTTTCTTCAATATCAATACTTACAGACAGTATGCCCGTCCTGTAATAATGGTTTCCCTAGCATTAATAGTCTTAATTTCGATCGCAACTTTTACTTATCTTTGTGTTAATTGGCATATTCCCGTTGCCGATGCCCTTTACTTTAGTGTGGGGATGATAACCGGAGCAGGTGGACAGGAGGAAGTCGCAGAATCAGCACCTGCTATTATCAAAATTTTTACGGCAGTGATGATGATTATTGGTGCGGGGATTGTGGGTATTTTCTACGCCTTAATTAATGATTTTGTTTTAGGTAGTCGTCTAAAACAGTTTTTAGATGCTGCCAGAGTGCCAAAAGAGAACCATTATGTGGTTTGTGGTATGGGTAATGTTGGTATGGGAGTAGTTAGAGAACTGACTAAACAAGGACATGATATGGTGGTTATCGAGTCTGATCATAAAAATCGTTTCTTACATTCAGTGCGATCGCAAGGAATTCCTGTTATTATGGAAGATGCGATATTAGCTGACACTTTGCAAACAGCTAATATAGAAGGAGCAAAAGCGATTATCGTCGTCACGAGTCATGATATGATTAACGTCGAAATCGCTCTAACTGCCAAAGCATTAGCACCTAAATTACCAGTTATTTTAAGAGTACAAGATAATCAATTTGCTGAGTCAGTCAAGGGAGTATTCAAGTTTGAAAACGTTTTTTCTCCCACGGAATTATCAACCCATTCATTCGTTGCGGCGGCTTTAGGAGGTAAAATTTTAGGTAATGGTATGACCGATGATTTATTATGGGTTGCTTTAGCTACTACCATTACTCCTAATCATCCTTTTTACGAAAAAGTGATTGAAGAAATTGCTCCCCAAGCGGATTTTGTACCTTTATATATAGCTAGAGGTCAAGAGAATATCCACGGTTGGAATTTATTAAACACCAAATTAGTCGATCGAGATCTACTTTATTTAACCATCCCTGCAACTAAACTTGAACAAATTTGGCGTACTATTCCTTACTCTCCGATATTAATTAATTATTAGTAACTTTAGGTTAAAAAATTATCATTAGTTGAATATTGTTTTTGCTTCTAACTAACTCAATTATTTTTCGATAAACATTTGTCAGCGATACATTTTGTTTTTGTCGATTACTCAAATCCAAAACAATTCTCTCGATAGAGATTAATATAATCGATTGATTTCGCAACTGCGGATGGATGTAAATTGCGTTTGTTGGCAGGAAATCTTTGTAATACTTCTAAGGGAGATAAATATACTGCACACCAAGAGTTATTAAAATATAGTTGTGCTTCTACTAAAGATTTAACAAAATGTACAGTAAAGTTATTTGGTAAAGCGAAAGCTGCCTGAGATAAAAACTCTAAAGGAGTTGTGGCTAAAACAGATTGACGACTACTAGGTTGTAAAGACGATAATTTAAAATAATCATCCATAGCTAATAAATAACCCACAACAAATTTATCTTCAGGGGTTAAATCTCGTAATCTTAATTGTTCAATGCTCTTAATCTGCTTTTTTTTCAGTAAAGCCTCAATGAATAAATGACCATTCTTTTGCCCATTGATATTCCAACCTAAAGCATTTATAACAGCGGCTTTTTTGTCTAAGGATGCGTTACTTAATAAAAATTCTAACACTTGATTATCGATCGCTCTCGTCTTCTGCAATTTGATAATTATGGGTAAACGCTCATAACCAGCAGTTAAATCAGTTGAAGTTAATGGGCTATCCGCTTTCACTGGATTAATGCTTAACAAGAGGGAAATAATAATTGTTGAAGTTATGGTATTTAATTTTTTCCATGATTGTTTAATCATTATCATTTATCAATTGAAATCGTACTTTTTTAATAATAACCTGTGATCATGGGATTTCCTGTAGGTTGTAAAGTATCCACTTGAGATTCAACAGTTATTAATACAGCATTAGCTTGTTGTAAAGCATCGTCAGAAAATTCAATGTGAACTTGACCATTTTCATCAGGAGTAAAATTAATACAACCAATTTTTTCCTCTTGAGAAATAGCCCATAAACGATAGACTTTTTGTCCTGATAAAGGTTCTAGATTTTTTAATTTTAAGACTGCTCTGTGTTTTTGTGGTGAAACGAATAAACTACCTGATGCTTGAGGTAAATTTTGTGAACCTGTTAAAGAAACCAAATGATTATTGGGTTGACGCATCAAAGCATTTAACTCTTGCTGATATAGCAATTGTTCATTACTCAAGGCTAATTGTTGTCGTAAACTATAATTGTTTATTCCTAACCATAAAGCACTAATGGTAGTTATTCCGCCAATAAGCCAACTTAAATAACCTCAAGAATTTTTGGAAGTAGATAAGGATTTATCTTTTTTTGTGAGAATTTTTTGTCGTAAATCTGGAGAGGGCATGATATCTTCAGATAGACTATAAGGCATAAGGTTTAAACTAGTTTCTAGCTGTTCGATTTCTACTTGAAGTTGTGGATTGATTAATAACTGCTTTTTGAGCCAAATTCTTTCTTCCTCTTCAAGATTTCCCAAGACGTATCCAGCTAAAATTTCTTCAAGATTATAAGATTCTTGATTGTTCTTCATAATTGAGTTCTAATTGAGTAAATTTTTCAGATTTTGTCTTAGTTTCAGTAATCCTCGACGACTATGAGTTTTAACTGTGCCTAAAGGGATTTGTAAATGTTTAGCAATTTCTGACTGGCTTAATCCTTCATAATAAGATAATTCTAAAACTTGTTTTTGAATTGCTGATAAATCTTTTAAAGCTTTGTTTACTTCAATTGCTCTTTCGTTAATGGCAATATTTTCGATCGAATTATTTGACTCAAACAAACCAATTAAATCCTTGAGTTTGCCCACATTTTGCCAAAATTTTCCTTGGGTACGTTTAGAACGTAATTTATCGATCGTCCGAGATCTTGTTATGATCATCAAGTAGGTATAGAAAGATCCTTTTTGTGGATTCTAATTACACTTTTGTTGGAGAATAATAAAAATCTCTTGTGTTAAATCTTCTGCTTCTTGATGATTATTTAACATTCTATAAATTATGCGGTAAACTAATGAACCATAGCGATCATAGATTATTTCCAAAGCCAACTTATTACCTTTTTGAAATGCAAATAAAACCTCTTCATCTGATTGATTTTGCAGACTACTTTTACCCATGGAAATAGAATTATTAGATTGGCAATTTATATTCTGATTAGATAGATCAATATTATTAAAATCTTCTCGTAAAATAGGCAAAATACCTGTAATGTGATCCTCTTTTATAAACAAGCTAGAAGCTGGTGTTATTAATTCAATTCGCCTTGTTTTAAAACCAAAGTAATCCTGTAACAAGATAATATCCTCCAGTCAAAATTAGGGCAACACTACCAATACGAACAATCCATTCGGAATGATTAAGTAGTAAACGAGTTTGTTTAGCAAAACCAGCCATTAAACTAGACAGAAAAATAATGATGGTATATCCCAAAGCATAACTAAACATCGTTATGGTTGCTAAGATTTGAGAACCTGTCGCAGCAGCAGTTGCCAATACTGCAAACAAAACTGGAGATGCACAAGGAGAACTAACTAAACCATAAGTTAAGCCTACTCCCAATGGTCCAATTCCAGAAGCATCAACATTTATCTGCGGTAAGGGTAATTTGATAATTCCCAACAGACTTAAACCCATGATGATAACGATTGCACCTACAGTGAGATTAATATGTCCTCGATATTCAATCATCACAGCACCAGCAAAGGAAGAAACTAAACCCAATAAACTCAGCACAATGATCACTCCAAAGACAAAAAGACTGACTTTGATTAATGCTTCTCGACGGGATTTGATTTTCAGAGTGCCAATGTAACTTAAATTAATGGGTAGCATTGCCAGAATACAAGGGGAAATACTCGCGATTAAACCACCAATAAAGGCAAATGAAAATAAAATTAAAGGGTTACTAGTATCTTGTTGCGTAAACCATTCTTTATAGCTATTTTCCCCAAGGGAAATTACATATTCTATTTGTTCAGCAATAGGACCATTGGTAATTAGAGCGATTAATAATCCAAAAAGAAATAACCCTCCCCATACTAGCCATGATTTTTTAAACTGTGATTTTTTTTGCACCGTTTTTGTCGGTGTCTTTTCTTTTATAAATGCCATAATAATCAATTATTTGAATCGAGAATGAACAATGGAGAATATAAATTAGAAGGCACAATGTGAATCAAAATAGTTCTGATGAAATATTCTGGGTAGAGATAAGGTATTCCTTATCTCTCAGTTTTTGGTTAATAATCGATTAGTTTTTAGCTATTTGGGCATCTAAAATATCTGTATAGGTTGACAGATTAGTGTTGTTTTTTTCTACCGCTAAAATGTTTCCTGTGGCAGGATCAACAATTACCACAGTTCCAGTTTTAGATTTATTGGCAGCAAAGAATTTTTCTAGGCCCAATTCTTTTGCTCTAATTTGTGACTTTTTAGCCGCAGATTTATTAGTTACGTCAAAAACAACAAAATGTGCTTTCTTACCATATTGTTGCTTGAGTTTTGAGAGGGTGGGAGCTATATTTTTACAGGCGGAACACCAACTTGCATAGATATCTATAACGACAGGTTTTCCTTGTAATTCAGGTGATAATTTGTTTCCAACAGTACCTATTGTAGAGGCATATAAATTACTCTTAATTACTTCATTTTCAGAGGGAACAATATTTCTATTGGTTGTCGAACCATTTGCGATCGTCGTTCCTGTAACTGCTAAACTGATAACTAAGGTATTCAAACAGAGATTGCGTAAAAGGTTAGATGACTTAGACATAATTAATTTTTCTACAATTTTGATTATCTATTTACTTATACGCACTACTCCCAATTTTGGATTCAAATTTCTATTCACAAAAAGAAAGCCTTTCCCCCATTTTCTTTTGACAAGGGTTTAAAAATTTCGCAAATCTAATTCAAAGAGTTGATAAGTTCGGTTTTTTTGAACAGATTTAACATATTCTTGATCTAATTCTAAGTTTTTAATTCTTTTTGTTTCTGCAATTAAATAAAATTTTTCTTTTTCTTGTTTTCGAGTTTCTAAATCTTTCAGATAATCTTCCGCACCGTAAAAAAACTTGACAGGTGTTTGAGCATAAAATACGACACTAGGACGCTTAAACCCTACCATTAGCAAGTTTTCCTGTGGTTGCCGAATTGAAACTATGGTTTGGGAAATTTTTCTTAATGGTAATTGTGAATGAACGTCAAAAATTTCCATTAGAGGCAAAGTAAAAAATAGGATAAAACAACAAAAACCAATCATCCCACTCACCCACAACCAACGCCATAAACGAGGAAAAAAGATTAAAAATAAACTAACCACACTAGCTATTCCCCAGACAATGCAAGAATTTAAAGCTAAACCAGAGGCTTGAACATTTTGAGATAATTCTGGTGTCAAAGGATTATTATCCACAAATTGAGGTACAAATAAACTCGCTACACTCAAAGCAGATAAGAAAATAAGATAAAATAAAGTGCTGAATATAAATGCCCATTTATGATCTGAACCCAATGATTTTTCTGTCCATGCATCTTTCCACAACAAAGCCATGATAATTACTGCGGCAGGGATAGCAGGTAAAATATAGCTAGGTAATTTAGTGGCAGAAATGGTAAAGAAGCCGAAAATCATTGCTAACCAAAAAAAAGCAAACAAGCCTAGTTGTGATTCACGAGTTTGTCCCATCCAATATCGACGTTGCCAGAATTTGAGGCGATATAAACTTAAGGGTAAATAACTTGACCAAGGAGCTAAACTGATTATCAAAACGGGAAAATAGTAATACCATGGTCCTGCATGACGATTGACGACACTGGTATAGCGTTCAATATTATGATAGCCAAAAAAAGTGTTAATGTAATCCCAACCGTTGGCAGTTGTAACGGCGACAAACCAAGGAATGGCAATTACTGAAACTATCAAAAACCCCCATTTTAATCTCATTTGCTTGAGAGTTTTACGCCATTGTCCCACATAAATTAGAAAACTAACAATAATAATACCAGGTAAGACGATCGCAACAGGGCCTTTACTTAAAATACCTAAAGCGAGAAAAATATAAAAACTAACATACCATCGCCATTGTGATTGAATAGGTTGAGCATAACCCCAAAAAAAAGATAATAGACAAAAACTGATTGAACCAGCCAAAAACATATCTGATACAGCCGTACGAGCCCAAGCAATCCAAATGGGATTAAATATCAACATAACTGCCCCAATTCCTGCCCATATCCAAGAATTTGATGGTAATTGTTCTTGGTGTAAAATACCAAAACGTCTCAATGTGTAGAAAACCAAAAATACTACGCTTAAAGCAATTATTGCCGAAGGTAAACGAGCTGCAAATTCATTAATACCAAAAATTTTCATGAATATTCCCATAAACCAATAACTCAAAGGTGGTTTATCAAAACGAGTAACATCATTCCAATAAGGTGTTACCCAATCTCCCCTAATTACCATTTGACGGGCAGCTTCGACAAACATGGCTTCTGTTTGATCTACTAATCCAATGCTGCCTAGATTTTGAAAAAAAGCAATCCAAGCTAATATGCACAAACATATTAATATGATTAATTCTGTGACCCAATTTGCTCGAAAAGCCTTGATATTCATGAATTTTGTGATTTTACTTTTATTTTTTTAAAATGAAATAGCCCTACTTTAGCAAAGAGGACTGAAAAATCTAAACTGTACCTCATAATTGTGAGAAAGGCTAGAAGTTATTTTCACCTATCGACATTAGTAGTCCGTCAAGTTTGAAATGATAGATTATGGTAGCAGGGTAAAAGAAAGTGTTTTGTTAGAGTTTTGAATCTGACTGTCTATCCTTCAAAACAAAAGTAAAGTGAGAATTTATTATCAATTGGGTACAGTTTTTGGTATCCCATTATCTTGGCTGGAAAATTTGAGTATAAAAGGGGCTGCAACTTTTACCCATTAATTAATAGGAGTATAGTAACTAGCTTCACTACCAAAACAAATGTCTAACATATCTGTATGGATAATCCCCGGATTGAGGGCAATGGCTGCCATACCTGATGGTAATTCTTGGGCTAATGCTCCTGTCAAGCCTTCGATCGCCCATTTGGAGGCACAATAAGAAGAAACTTGGGCAGATGTCGATCGTCCCCAACTTGAACTAAAATTAACGATAATACCTTGGTTACGTTTGATCATATCAGGTAATAAATGACGTAAAACATTTGCTGTACCTTTAATATTGACATCGATAAGCTGGGAAAAATCAGCAGAGGGTATTTCCCAAAAAGAAGCGGGTTGATTGATAATTGCTGCGTTATTAATCACTAAGTCGGGATGATTTTTATCAATAAAAGACTTTATCCAATCTTTTACCTGTTGTTCATCTGCCACATTCACCGCCGTAAAATAATGTTGCGGATATTGATTTTGTAAATTTGCGATCGCTTTAACAGAACGAGAACAACCGATTACCCTATGTCCTAAACTAATAAATTTTTCCGTTAATGCTCTTCCTAACCCTTTGCTTACTCCTGTAATGACGATCGTCTTCATAAATTAAGTATTTATTTTAAAATAATAATTCAAAAATAACAAAATGAATAATTAACAATTAAATCAACAGTAAAAATAATTATTCGTCGTTGATTTAGATTAACTATTATGGAAATAAAAAATAAATTGTTTGGGACGAAAGCATCTTTTTTTTTTGCTTATTTAAAAGGTTTGAGACTCAACAAAATTTTTTAAACTATTCAATAGATAATCCCAAACATCAATCATCAAAGAATACATAGCTTCAGATTTGAGATTACTGTGCTTTAAATTGACGATCGTCCCATGATCATTTTCTGCCAAAATG
Organism: Cyanobacteria bacterium MH1_Bin12; assembly: GCA_011088145.1. GTDB lineage: Bacteria > Cyanobacteriota > Cyanobacteriia > Cyanobacteriales > Cyanobacteriaceae > JAALKG01. Next base: position 8,782 of record JAALKG010000037.1, read on the forward strand.
TAAGAAATAGTCAAATAATTATCGAGTATTTTTTCCGTACCATGATTATCACTCCAGTAAGAATATTGAAACTGATGATTAGGTATCAGAATATCAATAATGCCATCGTCAGTAAAATTTTTGCCTTCATTAGAACCCTTGCAAACTATTGTGCTACCCACTTGCCAATCAGAAACAACCTCATTCAAGAGATAGTATTTAATTATTTGCTCAGAATTTGTTAATGCCTCGAAAACAATATTGATAGGTGCATTAATCAACACAGTTTTTTCAATAGTAAAAGTTTGCATCCTCAAAATTACTCATAAAGATAAATTTTCATCGGAGAAAGTTGCCACCAAGGTAAATTTGGATATTGATGATGTTCCCAATGATAGCTGAAATTATAACAAGCAATAAAAGACCAAAAACGAGAAAAATTAAGACTTTGAATTTGAGACATAGATGGTAAATATTCTCCTAATTTTCGATGAGGAAAAAAAGTACCAAAGGTAAACAGTTGCAGTGAACTTAAAATTAAAGGTAATGCCCAACACAACAATAAATTTAACCAAGAAACTTGAGCTAAATAAATCATTGTTGTCACCAACAATAATAATTTAAGTAATTGTTGATAACTCATATAGTTAGTCATAAATTCACGATACCAACGAATGAAACTATCATGATCATGATCGTGATAATCGGGATCCAAATTTGTCGCAGGATGAAGATGATGAAGAAAATGTCTTTTGGTTAACTCTTCATAAGAAAATAAACCATATAAGTTTACTGCCATAGCACCAATAAAATCATTAATCGATCGATTAAAAGGATAAATCAAACCATGCATTCCATCATGAGCAGTAATAAATAGTCCTGTATTCAAAAAAGTTTGCAACAGAATAAGCATTAATAATCTCCATGGATGCATTAAATCTAAATTCCCCGATAAGCAGATAAAAGTACTTATCCCCCATAGCAAGAGAATAGATAAAGCAATCATTAAACCCCACGAATTTTTATTAGTGTTTAACTTTTGAATTAAATTATTTTGTTCTTTAGCAACTGATATTCTCGAGAGGCAATTAGTATTTTCTGTATACATATTAGTAGTAATAAGGCAAGTATTCTTATTTTTTTTTTACAATTAACTGTTATTATTGTTACATAAGTTAACAAATAAACAGATTTTTAAATATGCCTTTTACCATTGAGTCAGCTCGTGGAATATTTCCAGAAACCTTATCAGCAGATGTCGTACCTGCGACTATCACACGTTTTAGTCAATTAAGTGCTGAAGACCAATTAGCTTTAATTTGGTTTGCTTATTTAGAAATGGGTAAAACAATTACTATTGCAGCTCCTGGTGCAGCCAGCATGGTATTAGTTGAAAATACCCTCAAAGAAATTTTGGCAATGCCACCTTTAGAACAATCTCAGGCGATGTGTGATTTAGCAAACCGCGCTGATACCCCTGTTTGTCGTACCTATGCAAGTTGGTCTCCAAATGTCAAACTTGGTTTCTGGTATGAATTAGGGCAATGTATGAATCAAGGTAAAATAGCTGCTATTCCTGAAGGATATAAACTTTCTGCTAACGCTAATGCAGTTTTAGACGCAATCAGACAACTACAAGGTGGTCAACAAATTACTGTTTTGCGTAATGCAGTAGTTAACATGGGTTATGACACTAGTAAAATCAGTGATTATACTCGAGTTGCTGAACCTGTAGTTCCTCCTACAGATATATCTAAACGTACCAAAGTTTCGATCGAAGGTGTAACAAATTCTACAGTCCTCAATTACATGGACAACTTAAATGCAAATGATTTTGGTGCTTTAATCCAATTATTTGCCGAAGATGGAGCTCTTCAACCACCTTTCAAACGTCCAATCGTTGGTAAAGAAGCTATTTTCCGCTTTTTTAACGAAGAATGTCAAAATCTCAAATTATCTCCTGAAAGAGGTGTATTAGAACCAACAGAAGATGGATATACTCAAATTAAAGTAACTGGAAAAGTTCAAACCCCTTGGTTTGGCGGTAAAGTTGGAATGGACATCGCTTGGCGTTTCTTACTTAACCCTGATGGTAAAATCTTTTTCGTAGCGATTGATTTACTTGCTTCCCCCAAAGAATTATTAAACCTCATACGTTAATCTTAAACATATAATTGACATACGGATTAATCAAAATAGGAGTTTCTCCTTTGTGAGGAGCTCCTACTTGTTTTATATATATCTAAAAAATTAATAGCCAATCATCAATTGCTATATTTAATATTTCATGTAGATAAGACATTTTATCGATTTTTAATCAACAAAATAATTGGTAGTCTTGATTTAGTGATTGACTATCATTGTTTTAACCTATAACCTTATAACTGCCATAATAAATTCGAAATTTGAATAATGACATTTACTCCGACAGGATGGTCACCAGAAGAAAAACAAATCGTTGACGAAATTTTACAACGAGCATACCAACAAGAAATATCTTTAGTTATCAATCATGTCCGTCAAACAGTTATTAATTTGACGCAAATTGATGAACTTTGGCAAGTCCATGACTTCTTGAGTGCAAAACGATATGATCTTGATGGTAAATATGATACTAGAGAATCAATGCTAGTTTTCACTTTGGCACAACTAGTTAAAGAAAATTCCATTAAATTGCAAGATTTAGATGGTTTAGAAAAAGATAAATTAGCAAAAATTTCTTCTCTAGCTAAAGTATAAATATTTTTTAGCTTCAGATGAGTTCTATAAAACTAAATTTAGCTTAAAAATAAAAATTAAGGAGACATCAGAAATAGTTAATTATTAATTACTATCTCTTGTCTCCTCTTTTCATATAGGTCAAAGTTCAACCCTTCGACAACGCTCAGGGCAAGTGGGCAAAGGTTCTTTTATTTGAAAAAAGCTTTAACCCCTAGAGGCTTGAGTGAAAAGTATGAGATATTTTGTTTTTATCCCCTAAATCCCTCAACTTTGGGAGACTTTCTTCTCTTTTCCCCATATCTGAAAAGCTTAAATAACTGACGTTACGCAGAATTTGAATATTGTCTCGAGGATAATTGACAATTGACAATTGACAGTTGACAATTAATCAAATCTCTAGTTTTTAACCTAAAACATAATTAAATCAAGTCAAAAATTGATTAAACATAGAATAAGTCTATAAAAAAACAATCTTTAAAGTTACACTTAATTAAATGCAATTTAGTATTAATACCTTTTGCGTAACATCAGTTAAATAATATATTATTTACAATTTCCAGATTACAAAGCACCAGCAGCAGTTTGATCAAACACTCCACCTAAATGACTAGTAATATTAATTGCTTGTAAAATAGGTAATCCGTCCAAACCTTTGGGATAATCAATAACAGTTACGGCACCATTACCTTGTTTAATATTCCAGAAATTAGCCGATTCCAAACCAAGTAAATAACAAATAATCACTTTATTAATCGCATCGTGAGCAGTGATTAAACCAGTTTTGATTTTACCTTCTTCCACATTATTTTGCACAATTGTTGACCAACATTTAATTGCCCTTTCCCAAACTTGTTGTAAATTTTCCCCTTCAGGCATTTGTACAGTTTCAGGTTTTGCTTTCCATTGGGCTAATAAACCTGGGTATTCGGCTTCAATCTCAGCCTCTAATTTACCTTCCCATGAACCATGGGATATTTCTTCTAAATCTTTTTCGGTGGTGATATCAACACTTTGGTGATATTGAAGAATAATTTCTCCCGTTTCTTTCGGGCGTTGTAAGTGACTGCTTACGGCAAAGTCTATCTGAATATCTTTGAGGAAATCAGCTGCTTTTTGTCCTTGCTTTTTGCCATTTTCATTCAGAGGAATATCTTTCATTCCTTGAAAACGAGATGTTCTATTCCATTCAGTTTCTCCATGGCGTACTAATAATAATCTTAAGCCTTGTTTTTGTTCAGGACGAAAATCAGGGATGGGCATACCTAAATGAGAAGTTTGATTGAGAGATTCTAACTGTACTGCTTCACCAAAATCCCCTGTAAAATTAAGGACGTTAATACAACAATTAGATTGCTGTAAAGTGTGATAACGACTGGCATCCATTCCTAATGCCGTTAGAATTAAGCAACGATTAATTCCATTATGAGCGGCAATTAAGATAGTTTCACCTTTATGTTTTGGAATGACTTCTTGCCAAAATTCTTGTGCTTGTTTGTATAAATCTAAAACAGGATAAAAGTCTTTACCATCAACGACCATTTTTAATTGATGAGGTTTTTCTTTCCAAGTATGATACTGTTCGGGAAATTCTTGTTTGACATCTTCTTTTTTCCATTTTTCCCATTGAGGTAAATCAATCTCTCGTAATTTTTCGGCGATGGTAAGAGTGGGATTATATTCGTTTAAATCTTTAATAATTTTAGCGGTTAAAGATGCCCTTTGTAGAGGACTACAATAAAAATGGGATACTTGAAATTTTTTAAGGGTATTACCTAATAATTTTGCTTGTGCTTCGCCTTTTTCCGTTAAAACTGATTCATTACAACGCCCTTGAATCATTCTTTGAGCGTTATAACTACTTTGACCATGACGGACTATAATCACACGAGTAGTCATGAGGGTAAATATAATTTAATTTAATTTTTTAGATTTATCTGTTCGTCTCAAGAATACATTGACATACTCCCCGCACCTCAAAGTAAAGTTATGGGAATTTCAAGATCAAACAGCAATCGCACTCAATGAGTGACTAATATTGCCTACCTTCAGAGAAGATGTCACTTCTCTTTGAATAAGGATGCGAACATCGAGACGTAATGATTCGCTCCTAAAATTCATTGTCGGATTGACTTTCTAGTTGTAAACAGTCTTATAACTCAACCAAAAAATTTCTGAATGTTGATTATTTTTTATTCGCTTTGGGGTCAAATACTTCTAATTCTGATAATCTAAAGGTAATTAATTTATCCCAATTTCCGTCTTCAAATAAAACAGCGACTTTACCGTCAGTTACTCTTTGTACTAAACCTTGAAAACGGTAGTAAATATCATTAGGATTAGTAACAGTTACGATCGAGCCTGGTAAGATCATCATCTTTAATTCTATGTATTTATCAAATATATGGTTATCTTTTAACTAATTATACTGGTCGAATGAATAATTAAGAATTAAGAATGCAGAATTTAGAATGGACAATTTTCAATTTGTCTTATTTGACTGATTTTATTTTGCGATAAATATTGGCTAATTTTTGATTTTCGATGCCTAAATAGTAACCTATAATCATTATTTGATTGATCATGGTCGTTTTCAAGATTCCTAATTTTTCCCAACGTCTAGCAGAAGTTGTCACCGCTTCTGATGTTAAATAGATTTTGCCAATTTTTTTTAATTTTTTCATTAAAGCAAAGTCTTCCATAATGACTAAATCTTCAAAACCATTAACCATTTCAAATTGTTGTTTTGTCAGAAAAATACCTTGATCTCCGTAAGGTAAGGCAAAAAAATGCGATCGCCATTTCACTAAGCATTCTAACCAACGAAAAACTTTTTTAGGACTATCAATTTTTAATTGAAATGCCCCTGCAACAAAATCTTTTTTCTCAATTGTCTTAATTATAATTTGAGGAAAATTTTCTGGTAAAAAAGTATCCCCATGTAAAAATAAAAGTATGTCACCTTTAGCTTCTTTGGCTCCTAAATTCATTTGGGAACTACGACAAAGAATAGGAGAACAAATAAGTTTTAAACCTGATTTTTTAATTATATCAATAGTATTATCTTGACTACCACCATCAACAAAAATAGCTTCTATGGATGGATATTTTAATAAATAATTAAGAATATTCTTAATTATTTTTTCCTCATTAATAACAGGAATAATAATAGTAATATTCTGCTTTTGATTCTCCATAAAAAAACTTTTTTTCGATTAGAAAAGTACAAGATATTGTGTGTTTTTCCTCTAAATCCCCACCCCTGTGCCTGTCAGCATCTCCCTGTTTAAAAAGGCATCTGGTTAGCAAGTTTAAAATACTACATTTTGCCCCCCTAGCCCCCAATTCTGAGGGGAACAAGATTGATTAGCTGTTGAAAGTCCCCCGCCCCCTCGCCCCCAATTCTGGGGGATTAAGTGGATGCTTTGCCTTTCTGTAGTGGGGATTTAGGGGGCTAAAACTTATTAAACACAAGTTAATCAGACTTATGTATACACCGTAACTTTAAAAAGGGGAGATTGGAAGACTTAAATTGAAGTGATGTACTTCATGATTATAGAAAAGGATATATTTGAGTAAACATCTCAAATCAATAGTTTATAGTTTTATTTGACGATCGCACCAAAGTCAGCTAAAACACGACTATTATTACGTAATAAACCTAATAAATTAAGACGATTTGTTTTAACATCTTCATTATCTGCCATGACCAAAACGCTATTTTCACCATCAAAAAAGTTAGTAATTATCGGATTAATATCTAATAAACCATCGACTAAAATTTGATAATTGCGATCGCTACTTGCCTTCCGACTAATTGGTGCTAAATTTTGCAAAGCTTGGTAAAGTTCTTGTTCAGAAATAGACTCAAATAAATCAGAATTAATAATATTAGTTGTATCTAATAATTGATTAGTTAAACTACCTTTAGAAGCTAATTTAGTAGAACGATTTACAGTAGCATAAATTTGACTTAGAACACCATTATCACGAATTTGTTGTAAAAATAAAGCCCTATCTCTGACATCCAATAAATCAGTTAAAGCTCGATCGATATATTCAGTATCATTATCACCTAAAACTGCATTCACTAAATCGTAATCAATCTTTAATTCATCCTGTAAAAGAGTACTAATTCTTTGTAAGAAAAAGTTTTTAATAATCTCCACAGGTGATTCTTTATCTCTATGGGCATCGGAAAAAGCGGCACAAGCCTGAGTTAATAACTCCTGTAAATTAAGACTTAAATTACCATGCCAAGTAATATTGATAATACCATTAGCCGCTCTTCTTAAAGCAAAAGGATCACTAGAACCCGTAGGCATCATACCCAAACCGATTATACCAACTATAGTATCTAGACGATCGCTTATACCAACAATTTGACCGTTAATAGTTTCAGGCATAATATCACCTGCACCTCGAGGTAAATAATGCTCCAAAATACCTTTAGCCACAGTAGGAGACTCACCACTAACCAAAGCATATTTTTCACCCATAATTCCCTGTAGCTCAGGAAATTCATAGACCATTTGAGTAACTAAATCGGCTTTACATAAAGAAGCCGTACTCTCTATCTCAGTGGTTTGATTCTCATCTAAATCTAATTGTTCAGCAATTTGTTGACTAATACTGATAATACGATTAACTTTATCGTGAATTGAGCCTAAATCCTCTTGAAAAGTAACATTTTCCAATGCAGGTAAATAAGTTTCCAAATGTTCATCACAATCAGCTTGGTAGAAAAATTGAGCATCAGCTAATCTGGCACGAATGACCTTCGCATTACCCGTAGCAATAATTTCTGATTTTTTCGGATCACCATTAGATATAGTAATAAAGTAAGGCATCAATTTACCTTGCTCATCTTTAACGGGAAAATATCTTTGATGTTTAACCATTACTGTAGTAATTACTTCCGCTGGTAATTGTAAAAACTCCGCTTCAAATTTACCTAAAACTGCCGTGGGGAATTCTACAAGATTGGTAACTTCTGTTAATAATTGGGGATATATTTCTGCCTCACCACCAACCAAACTAGCTAAATTCTTGATTTTGTCTTTTATTATGGTACGACGGGTAATAATATCCGCCATGATATAAGCTTTTTCTAAAGATGTAATATAGTCATTAGCATTATTAATTGTGACTTTCTCAGGATGTAGTATTCTATGTCCTGTGCTGTAGCGATCGCTATTTAAAACACTACTACCAGAAACTAACTGAAAAGGTAAAATCTGATCTTCCCACAGAGAAATAATACTACGAATGGGACGAGGGAAACGTACATCACCATCACCCCAACGCATAAACCTTCTTCCCTCTAAACCATTAATCCATTGAGGTAATAACTGTTGCAAGATAGTTGTGGTTTCCTGTCCATTAATTTTTTTTTCAATAAAAACAAACTCACCCTTTTTTGTCTCTCTAATTTGAAAATCATCAAGAGACACCCCTTGTTTACGAGCAAAACCTTCAGCTGCTTTGGTGGGCTTTCCATCCTTAAATGCAACAGTAATTGGTGGCCCTTTTATTTCTTCCTCTCTATCAGGTTGCTTACTTTCCAAACCTTCTATTAAAACGGCTAAACGTCTGGGAGTACCATAAAATTTTATTTTGCTAGGATGCAAAAATTCCTTAGCCAAGTCTTCTTCAATACAGTTTTGCCATTGAGATATGGCACTATCCACAAAATCAGCAGGTAATTCTTCTGTTCCAATTTCTAAGAGGAAGTTAGGCATATTGTCGTTACATTTCAATCATTTTCTTTTTAATTATCGACCATTACTAATTAATAATCAAATACTCTTTAGCATCCACAAGTAAAATTTTATATTCCAACTATACAACTTTATCATAAAGATTTTAGTTGTTTCGAAAATACAAATAAACCTTTTCTAGATAAAACTAATCAAGTGTTTATACTGATTTTATGAATATATTTTTTCACTTAAGTACTTAGTTATTTATACTTAAGATGCAAAATACTAAATACTTATAATATAAGCTTTTGATTAAATTTATATATTAAATTATTATGTTTTTTTAAAGATGATCTATTATCAGATAATATGGGTATATTTAAATAATATTGATCACAATATTTCTTTATTTTAGTAATAAATTTACTCTATTTTTATTGTTTTAAAATTAATTTAGTGATGTTATTACTGACAATATTATCGCAGGAGGACTAGGTATTTCTAATAATAACTGTGGATATTCTATCTGACTAGGAGTGCAAAAGTAAGGATTTGTTTGTTGATGTTTAATATATAATTTTTCTGGATCAATTTGGCTTTTTTCTTGACTAATAGTCAAAGCTATTTTTTTACCGATACCATCAACTTTGAGACATTCTGTTGAAGAAGAAAGCCAAGCATTTTCTAAACTACCAAAATAGTCATAAATTTTTCTAAGAGAAATAGGGCCTAATCCGTTTATTTTTGACCATGCTAACCAGTATATTTTTTCTTTTTCAGTTGTCATAAAATCCTAGTTCATCTAATGTCATTCATAATTGAGAATTGAGAATATATAAGATTTTCACACTTATTTTCTATTATTTAATTTTTCACGACCTATTTTCCGATTACTATATTCTTTTTTTGTGATTACAATTCATAATAGATAATCAATTCTAAGTTCTCAGTTCCTTATTAACTATGCCACAGTTTTCATTAGCAGGAACAGCTTCCATCATTTTTTGAGGATTTTGCAGTTTAAGATTGTTCATAAATGTGATAAACTCAGAGCGATCGCGTCCTAAAAATCGAGGATTATAACGTTTTTCTTCCCCTATAGTGGAGACAGTATATCCTCTGTAATCATGAGCTGGGTAAACGAAAGTATTATCAGCAAGAGTAAATAGTTTTTTGGTTACGCAATCATAAAGCATACCTGCATCTCCACCTTGAAAATCAGTACGTCCACAACCACGAATAAACAAAGCATCACCAGTTAATACTCTATCTTGATTAACTAAATAAGCCATGTGGCTATTGGTATGTCCCAAAGTTTCAATAGCTTCTATGGAAATCTTCCCTAATCTGATCATTTCTTTCTCTTTGACAAAATAATCAGCACATTTCACCTGAGCATTATTAGGAACAATTCCTTGACAACCAGTCAATTCTCTTAATCTACCACTGCCTGTGATATGGTCGGCATGAATATGAGTTTCTAAAGAAAATTTAAGTTTTAACTCTAGTTGGTTTAACAGCTTATAATCTCTTTCTATTTGTTCTAATACAGGATCAACGAGAATGGCTTCTTTTGTTTGATGATCAGCAATTAGGTAAGTATAAGTACAGGTATCTCGATCGAAAAGTTGCCTAAATAACATAACTTTTAACTCCCTTCATTCAAATTTCACATCTGTATATAAATACTTGAAAAATTAGGTATTAGAAGTTATTTAAAAACTATTGGAGATAGAAGGATTTGGGAGAAAAGGAGATACAATATTGTTTGCTTAAAAATCAACTAAATTCAGTTTTTTAAATCTTAATGAAATCTCTCAAAAATTACCAACAATTATTTAAATTTCGTTTGAGATACGAAAACTAAATATTCATCTACAAATACTACCCTTCTCCTTCTAAGGTAAAAACGAAATAGTCTTCAACTTATACAAGAAAAATTTTTTTACCTAAAATCCAAAAAGTTTTTAACTAAGATGTAAAATCTGAAGTTATACCTTGATATACAAATTATAACAATCCTGCATTAGAAAAAGCGAGAATAAAACCAGCACCGAGAATATGTCCAAAGCTAAAAGTTGCTAACAATTCTGCGAGACCAAAGTTTTTCCATAAACCAGGTTTACCCAAAGGTAAATCAGGGCCAATGCCTACTTTTTGAATAGCAAAACGACCGATAAATACAGCAAATAAGTTTGCTGCAATCATCACAATAGCCACTTGATAATTCCACTCTACTGTTTGAGGAACATTGGCTAGAAAAGATAATGATAAAAAATTCATAGCTTTATTTTAATTTGATTATCTGTACTAATTTTGTTATGTTAAGTTCTCATAACTCCTTTAAGATGATTTTCTTAAAGAAAATTTATTGTTTGTTACTTCTATCTTTGATTATGGTTCATTTTTACCTATGCGTTTAAAAATATGTGGCATCACTAATTTACAACAAGCGATCGAGATTGTTAATTTAGGAATAGATACTCTTGGCTTTATCTGTGTAAATCAATCTCCTCGATATATAAAACCCCAACAAATAAAAAATATTATCGAAAAATTACCTCAAGAATCAAGCACCGTAGGAGTTTTTGTGAATGAAGATATCAATAAAATCATTCAGATAATTACACAAACAGGCTTAACTGGGATTCAATTACATGGTGATGAAACAGTTAACGATTGTCAGCATATAAGACAAGCATTACCTGAAATTGAAATTATTAAAGCCTTTCGTTATCAAAACCAAGAATCATTAAACCAATTAGATAGTTACTTACCCGTAGTCGATACTATTCTTTTAGATGCTTATCAAGTTGGTGTTCATGGTGGTACAGGTCAGCAATTCAAATGGGAGGATTTAACTGATTTTCGTCCTTCTCGTCCTTGGTTATTAGCAGGAGGTTTGAAACCAGACAATGTCATGAAAGCTTTTAATACAGTGGCTTGTGACGGATTAGATATTTCCAGTGGAGTTGAAATCAGTCCGGGAAATAAAGATATTGATAAAATTAAAGAATTATGTCATCTTTTAAATAATATTAAAGGCCAATTGCATTCTTGCAATTAAGGTGATTTCTCAAAAAGGATCTACCCAAAAGAGTCAAAATTTTGAGATAATCGTAGCTAGACAATAAATATAAGTATAAAAAGTTGCGTA
>JAALKG010000038.1 GCA_011088145.1 Cyanobacteria bacterium MH1_Bin12
ATTGGTAACTATGATCTTTATACCTTAAAATTGAGAAACTTCGTTTTAAGTTTTAGGGCGTGTCATCAATTAGAACTTAAAACAAGATAGAATATACCCCTAAGTAATTTTTAAACAGAAACAGAGTGTGGTAAGAAGATGCGCCGTTATGCTTTAAGGGATGACCAATGGGATAGAATTAAAAATATGCTTCCTCACACCTGGACAGAATTGTGATCTTGATGGTGCAGATGTTTTATTAGAAGATTTAGAAGCAGATACTTTATTAGCGGATAAAGGTTATGATGCTGATGAGAGAGTGATTGAAAAACTGGAAAAAGAAGGTAAAACGGCCATCATACCTCCCCAGAAGAATCGGAAACAACAACGAGAATATGATAAATACTTATATCAAGCAAGACATTTAATGGAAAACTTTTTTGCTAAATTAAAACAGTATCGGGGGATCTCCACTCGATATGATCAACGAAAAATAAATTTTCTTGGTGGTATTCATTTAGCAGCGATCGTCATTTGGCTTAATTGATGACACGCCCTAGGTTAGAATCTTTAATTTTACTGTTTATTAATTTTGCTTGAATTAAATTGATCTCATTTAAGTCTCCTTCTATAACTCCATCACTTATATTGGCTTCTTTCAAATTAGCTTGTACTAATGAGCAATCGAGAAAATTTGTACCTGTTAAATCTGCTTCTTTTAGATTAATACGACTAAGATTAAGTTTGGCTAAATTTTGACCGCTAAGATCAACTTTTTGAAAATTAGTTTCACCTTGGTTATATCTTTCAATTAACTCTTGTGCATCCATGATTTATCTCTCTAGCTATTTTTATTGATTGTTTCTTCTATTAATTTGGCTATACGTTGGGATGCACCGATTTTTCCTAATCTTTTTTTCCCATTCACGGCAATTTTAGCTAACTTCTCCGGATTTGATAATAGTTCTTTGATCTTTTTTCCCACTTGTTGAGGCTTATCTATCAGTTGTAAAGATATTCCTAACAAATGTTTTTGATTTTCCGCAAATTTAGAGTTATATTGTGGCCCTTTTCCAGGGAATGCGATCGCAACTTTTCCTAATCCCACAAATTGTTCTGTTGCTGTACCTGCCATAGCTAGAGATATATTACAGTAGTTTAAAGATTCACTATAGGCATTCTGAGTTAAAATCAGCGTCCCCTGTTGTTTCTTAAAATACATTATCTGAGGATCATCAACAATATCAAAATAAAATTTTTGTGTAGGAGATTCCCAACCACTATTTAATAAACACTGTTTAAATTCTGATAATGATAATGAAGGTGCGATCGCACCTAGACACATAAAATCATTATCGTAACTGTCAATAATAGAATCCACTCCTTCTAAAATCAATTGCCAATTATTAATTGCTTCAGGCATCCTTGATCCTGCTAATAATAAAACTTTCAACACATATTCATCAGTGGAAACAGATGATAAAACAGATAAATCATCCATCATGGGATTACCTAAATCATGAGCCTTAATCCCAGCTTTTTGTAGAGTTGAAGTTGTCATAGAATCACGAGGAAAAACCCCCAAACAGCGACTATTTTTCATTAACCAATATTCCCAAGGATAATAATAAGAACCCCAATAACGTTCTAACTTAGAAACATGGGGCAACCAATCATCCTCATCCCGTAAGTAATACTCTGACTTGGCTGTACCGACAAAAAAATAATCTAAACCACTTATCCATGCTAACAATAAGGGCAGTATATCTCCTACTGCCAAAATTACTCCTCCATTTTTACCCCATTCCTTCAAACATTGATATTGTCTAATACTCAGGGCTAATAAGCCATTACGTATATCTCCCCATAACTGTTGATTATCCATATAAACAAAGCCACCAGAAGGCATAGATTTAACATCAGTTACTATCTCTATGGACGATCGAGTATAGGCGAATCCTTCTCCTACCATGGGTAAAGCTGCAATTTTTAAAGAAGGTAAAAGTTCTTTTAATTGACCAATAATTTTGAGTGCAATAACGTCTTCACCATGTCCATTACTGATAACTAATAATTTCATGAATTTATCTCATGGAAAAGTTGGGATTCAAAAACAGACATCGAAACATGAATTGAGTTCACAATTCGATCGTTGTACCGCTTAATATTTGATTAACTATGCTTAAATTATATTGAATTAATCAAAGTATACAAAAAGAATTTATACCAAAGATTGACTATTTGTCAAAATTTCTAAAATTGAATCTCAAAATTTATTATGTGATGGATATTTATTTTCTATATCGATAGTTTGATGAAGCTAAATATCAATATATAGCAGTCTTAAATAGGTTGTGGCATTTTTAGTTAGTCAAAATTTAGCATTTAGAATTTAGAATTAACAATAGTTTCTGATTTATTTATTTATATTTAATAGTTTACAATTCATTTAGAACTGCTATAGTAAAAAATAAAGTATTTGTTATTAATTTGATTATTCAATTGTACAAAAAAGTCATTATAATATTTATCTAAATTATAACTAAATAAATTGAGTATATAACAATCTTTATATTAATTATTTTAGCTTTTTATAAAAAGTAAATTAAACAGTTAATAAGAAATATTATCCTTATGTTAAAAAAGCATTAATCAAAGAAAGATAAGTCGGCACATCTTCTAACATGGGAAAATGTCCCGTTTGGGGAATTTCTTTGTAAGTAATATTAGTAGGATTTAACTCCGCAGCCGCCTTACCCATTATAGCTGGGATAATTTGGTCTTTTTCTCCTGAAATTAACAAAGTCGGAACTTTAATTTTACTAAATTCTTGGGGCATAATTTCCACAGCCTTTTTACTAACTGAAGAATAAATAGTATTTAATGCCGCATCATAATCAGCCAAAAGAAAATCTTCTAAAAAGGCGATACTCAAATCTTGAGGTATAGGTTTATTTAAAAATCTTGCCATGAACATTTTGTCGGCAAAAGGTACTTTTAAAAACCAATTGTAACGAAATTTAACGACATAGCCTCCTGCTTTATGAAAAGCGGAAAAAGCCAAGGCATTATACGTAAAAATGCCGTTACAAGTTAGTATTGCTTTTTCAATTCTCTCTGGTACTAAATTGATAAATATCGTAGCGACAGATGCTCCCATAGAATGAGAATTTAAGTAGATTTTATCCAGCTTGAAAGCATCTAATAATAATAATAAGTCTTGAGCATAATCTTCTAATTCATAACCAATGTTGACGTTTTTATCTTTTTGGGAACGTCCAAATCCTCTCATGTCATATAATAAACAATCATACTCTGAGACGATCGCTTTAGCTGTACTACGCCAGTAATGACAAGAACCACCCCAACCATGAATAAAAACCATAACGGGTTTAACTCTATCGCTAGATTCACGAATCCATTCGTAATAGTGATTTACTCCTCTAATGTTAATGGTATCTTGTTGATCAATGAGCATAATTGATGATAAATAATTAATGATTAATAATTGAAATCACTTTTCACTAAATCGACAGTTTGCATTACAGGTCAACGATTTTTTCTGGTAGAAGTCTTATTCTGACGAGGAAGATTCAACAGTTGTGAGTTGGTGATGGATATTTTTTGTAAGCTACAATTAATTTTATCTAAAATAATTGGTTCTAATTCAACATTTTGTAACAAGATTAAATATTCTTCTAGTTGATTAACTTGTATGGAAGTCAGATGATTTTTTTCCCACAAATCAATAATTTGATTAATTACCCAAAGACGATGTAAAGCTGATTCATGCTCTAATTGTTGAACTAATTGGTTGAAATTTAGTTGGAGCTTTTTTTGGTTATTAGATTGAACAGAGAATAATTTTTTACTGAAAAAGACTATGCCTAAACCACTAAATAAAGTTTGAGTAATAATAAACAATACCAACCACAAGTTATCTAATTGCCCATAAAGATTTAAGGAAAAATAAATAAAGATAGAGATTAAGCCCGCAACACCGATGGAAGAAACTAATTTTGTATCATTAAATGACAAAATTTTCTGAATCTTGTGAACAAAATAATTAAGCGATCGAATATTATATTGATAACTACCCACCATCGATAAAATAAAAATTGCTGTAGCGAAAATTAATTTAAAATCACCGACAGTAAAACTTAATCCAAATAGAAATAAATATAGATTCTTCCTGAAAATAGGTTTTAAATATTTATTTGGAAATAAATTACGAGCTAAAAAATCATTAAAATCAATCAGCATTTTAGTGAAGTAGTTGAACTTAAAAAATGAGAAATAAACTTGCTTAGAAGGCGAAAAGGTAACAACGGATTGAAAAAAAGTAACAGGAAAATTAGCCCTTTGTTTTGTAAAGTATAAAATTATTAATTAATCTGAACTAAATTTATCAATCAGTCTAGAATAATTATAGAGTGAGATTTAAGTTAATAAAACTAGCAAATTTATTAACAACAGCAACCATCATAACATGATTAATTAGTAAAAAACTTATTGATGGTACTCCAAACCCAAGATGTAATAATTCATAAACCAGTGGAAAAAAGATAATGAGGAATATTTGACTAATAAAAGTTGATTATGTCAAAGATTGAATTTTATTTGAGTAATTTGTTGACAAAAAAGTTCAAATGCACCCCAACTTATTCTTGACCCTATTATTCCTATATTTCTAATTGAGAAATTAATGATTGAATTTTAGAGAATGAGACTTCTAATTCAAACAATCTTGGTTTTTGATAAACTCTTAATTATTCATTATTAATTATCTATTATTAATTATTCCAGATACAGTTTATGAACACCAATATTAGGCCAAGAGCATTTACAAGAGAACATATAAAACAAGCTCAAGCCATTAATATGAGTGATAATCAGAGTAATCGTATGGGAGTAATTGGAATTACGATTGATGATGTTACCACTGTGGACAGAGATGATGGTATTTGGTTAACTCAGCTCGATAATGGGGAGTTTGAATTACAAGTTAGTATCACTGATGTTTCTCAGTTAATTCCTAAAGATTCACCCATTGATAAAGAAGCGATGGAAAGGGTGATCACATTGTATTATACTCGTCCTCCGACTCCTATGTTACCTTCTTCTGTGAGCACGAATTTGGGTTCATTAGAACAGGAGAAACAAACTTTAGCTTTAACTATCTTTTTTATCATCGATTGTACGGGAAAGATTAATTCTTTTGAGATAAAAGAGACTATTTTTACGAATCAAAAAGCTTTTAGTTATGAAGATGTTGAAAAAATATTAACAAATCCTGAAAATATTCCTGAGCATAAAATACTTGGTAATATGCCAAAATTATCTCAGTTAATTAGTAAAAATAGAGGAGGAAAATCGGGTATTGTAACCGAGAATGGTTATTTAGATGAAGATGGTAATTTAATTAGAAATAATCTTAATGCTCATCAATTAATTGCTGAGTTTATGATTCTTACTAATAATTCAATCGCTAATTTTTTAGCTCAGAAAAAACAACCAGCAATCTATCGAACTCAAGATGTCGGAATCAAAGATTTTAATTTAGCTATGAAAAATATGGGGCATTGTTTAGTACCTGCTGAATATCACTCAGTATCTAAGCCTCATGTTAGTTTAGGGTTAATGAATTATATGCATTTTACCAGTCCTTTACGTCGTTTTGTTGACTTAGTTAATCACCGTCTTTTAAAATCTCTTATTAATGAGCAATTATCATCTTATTCGGAGTCAGAATTAAGTGTAATTTGTCAACATATTAATAATTTCACTCAAAAATTTCAATCAGATACAAGTACTCATTTTACTAAAAAAAGACGTGAGGAATTAGCTAATAAATATGGAAATTTAGATGGATTAAATATTAGAGAATTATCTCAAGATGAATTGTCAGAATTAATTGAATATACTGCTGTAAATAAAACAATTTATAAAATACAATCTCAGCTTAAATATATTATTAAAAAATTATTACCAAAAGATTTTTATTATTTATGGTTTGTGGCGAAAATTAATGATTTTTGGAATGTAGTAAATATAGATACTGTATCTATATTAATGGTCAAATCACAATTAGATAATTCTGAGATTACTTACCAATTTGAATATTGTGAATTGAGAAGAATTCATTTTTGCTACTGTTATATTGATAATTTAACCACTCAAAATCCTTTAGGAGACAGAAAAAAAAGTCAAGCTAAACATAAAGCTGCTTTAGCTTCTATTCAAGGATATCTCGAAGGAAACTTAACTTCTAAATCTAATGATATTTTACCTGTGGTAGAAGATACAATTGATGAAAATTATCAGCAGTTAAGCGATAAAGATTTTTCTAAAATGCTAGATTCTTTGGTCAAAAATAAGTTGAACCATCAAATATTATTGGCTATTAAACAGAGAATTGAGCGTCTTTCACCAAAAGATTTATATAAAATATGGTTCATCGCTAAGATAAACAACTTTTTTGATTATCCTAATCTAAATACTATTTCGGTATTGTTAATACATTCTCAATTAACTAATAGTGTAGTTGAATATAGTTTTGATTATGTATCCCAAACAAAAGAGTATCATTGCCATTGTTGCGTTGATGGATTGACTCATTCTGTTACACCATCAGATAAAAAGAAAAGTAAGGCTAAACAAAAAGCCGCGTTAGCTTACATTCAAGCATATATTAATGAGCAATTGATAAATTTCGATCGAGAAATTGATTTACCAGCTCCAGAAAAAGAATCATTAGATTTGGATATTGATAATCAAGAACAAATAATCATAGAAGAAAATGATCATGACTCATCAATAGATTGGGTATCTAAATTGAATCAACTACAACAATCTTCGGAAAATGATCAACTTCTTTATGATTTTAAAAATGTTGATGGTATTTTCGTTTGTATGGTCAGTTTCATTCATGAAAATAATCTGTTCAAATCCACTGGATATGGTCGAAATAAAAAAGATGCAAAACAAATGGCTTCTAAAATTTGTTTGATTCAGCATAACTTACTAACAGAAAACCAATAAAGTTGATTAAATTTTGATTAAATTTAAATTTTCCCTTGAACATTCAACATCTAAAATCTAAAACAAAAAAAATGTGGTTGAAATAATACACAAAATCACATTTTGGGTTAAGCTATAGTCCTTTGATACTTAATAAATAAAAAACTTTAAGCATATTCACTTATGAAAACCCAAGATAAACAAACTTCTTACAATATAAAACAATTACAAAAAGCCTATAATGCAAATCAACAACTCAAATATATGAGTTTAGAAGCTGAACTAGAATTACTTCTACAACAAATCAAAACAGCTAAAGTTGCTCACAGTCAAAATTCATAAATAAAATAAGCTTTAATTGTTGAGTTTACCATCAGGAAAATTACTATATATGACATAAGAGTAAACAGCTGGTGGGGGTGTCACTCTAATAATAATCTTTGTAATTATTGATATAGCAGAGAACGGGTTGATTAGGACATTGATAATTTCTGAAAGTGTTGCTATGTCAAAATTTTAACCTTTGTCCTTTGCTATATTATAATTTTGGAATTTCACTTTAAGCTTGTCTGCGTTTCAAATCAGTCAAAAACAATCAGTTAATATTGCTTTAGCCGATAAAGATAATTAAGCAATATTGCTAGGAGAATCAGTGTTGACTAAATTACTTAAATTTTGTTTAATGGCAGATTGTAATTTATGACAATAAATTTCTTGACTTTGTTGATAATCATTAGGAAGATCGAGGAAAATGATACTATCAACACCCTTCATGGTAAACATTTGGAATAATATTTGGGTTATGGGCAATTGTTGTGCCATAATCTCAGACTCATTAATTGTACTATCAGGAAAATCCTTCGCATCCTGAATAGTTGGAAAAGCATAAATAACCTTTTTTTCTACTTCTGGATTTTGTTTACTCGCTAAAATTGTTAGGAGTAAATTACTATCTAAAGTTTGTCTTAAGTAATATTGGGAATAATTTAACTGTTGAGCAAAAGCACTGATTACGGGAATAACTCCATTTTCCATAATAATAGCGGGTACACCATAATTGGGAGCTTCTTCAACTAGGTTTTGTAATTGCTGATTTAATGTCATTCTTTTAATGTTGCTTTGTCTTCTTTATATTTTACTGTAGCGAATTCAATGATTAGGAAAAAATTAATTTATGAAATTAATCGAAATTATTATTAATAATTTAATTATTACTGTAGACGAATTAAAGAATGATGTTGAATTAATAATCGATATTCAAAGACAATTAAATGCATGGGGAGTTTACCCCGACAAATCTTGGATTGATGGCGATTATGGCTTTGTTACTGATTCTGCTTTCCAAAAATTTGTCTCTATTAACAAGTTAAAGTTAGATCAAGAAATTAATCAGAACATCGCAACTGCTTTGTTAAATCCGAATACGAATACTTTAATTGAAGAAGCTAAAAATAAAGAGCAAGTATTTCAGATTTTTCTTGATTCAGAATTAGGATTTGATGAGGATAATTTGAGAATCAGAGATAGTAAAATTGAAGGTTCTATTTATCAAAATGCGATCGCATCTTATCCTAATCGTTTAATTCAAAAACCAGATAATATCTCCATTATCTCATCAGGTAAGACTTATACTCGATCGAATCGTGACAACATAATAACATTTGATCGATATCCCGATCGAGGAATAATTCCTAATATTGATAACAATGGACTTAATTTTCTCCACGAGGATATCAAAGAAGCTTGTGTTTGTCTGGGAAGTTTTGTTGATGGTCAAATGTACAGTCATTGGTTAGGAAAAAATGCTTTGCAATCAGCACAGTTTTGGAGTGCAACTAAATTTATTCCCTTATTAAATATTGCTTCACAATTAAACTCCACCAATCCACAATCGGATATTGACAACTGTATAGTAAAAAGCTCTAATCAAGCAAAAGGAATTCCTTTGTCTGAATTAGCCATTGATTTAGTTAGCTACAGCAATAATCATGGTAGCTCAAATGCTATTGCTGCAATGTTTAAACGTTTTGAGAGTTATGCTGATTTGGATAAATGGACAAGTTCTATTACGGGCAATGATAATCTTACTTTTAAAGGAAGGTATGGTGAAAATGATTTTTATGCAACTCCTCAACTATATGATCAACAGCTGCAAAAAACAGTTCTTCAGTCAAAATCATCAGGAAGCCGAGGACAAAATCTCGTTTCTGCCTATGATTTAACTCGTTTAATTACGATGCTAGGTTGGCATTATCATCTACCATCTTCAGCTAGATTACCTGCTGTTGAATGGTATAGTTTAGCAACTATTATCCGAGCTATGGGTTATGATAGAGCTCGTTATCTTGATTTTGCGATCGTCAAATTAGGTTTACAAAAAGTTATAAAAGATCCTGTAATTATTTCTAAAGTAGGTTGGGGAGATAGTGACGAAAGAGGTCGTTATGAAATCGTTTACACTGCCCTAGTGAAATTTGTCGATCGACGTTATCATCATATAAATGGAGTTGCTAAGCTCAGAACATTTGCGTTAACTTTACGTTGTGCCAAAGCATTTTCCCCTCGTAATATAGATGAAGAAGCAAAACAACTTGATGCTCGTATGGTCACAGAAGTAACAGAGATTCTACGACGTATTGTGACAGAAGAACTGTAAATAATTACAACGAATGGTCAGTTTTCAGCAACAATTGTTTCAATATGTACAGAAGAGCTAAAAGAAAAATCTGTACAGATTTTAGTGATATGATCGACCATAAATTAGTTTTTCAGAAAACCTCATTCAGACTAAAAAATTAGATAATTTAAAGTAATAAGTCGCATCATTTTTTTTATTTCTCTATATTTGTAGAAATACTAGGCTATAAAAAAGTTATGATTTACATAATAAAAATGGAGAATCAATGTTGGGATCATGTCCAACCATGAAAATAAATCTGAATAAGAATATTATAATTAACGGATGAATTAGTATTTGCAAAAAATCAACAGCGATAAATTTTTGAACCTAAATTAATTACCTTGGTACTCAATATCATTTGCTCATTTCATTCTTGCTCTTTCTCTGGCTATTAGCTAATTTGTTTTAAACTAATCCCTTAACTTAAACCATGAATAATAGGATTACTAAAATTCGGTGTGTTGATAAAAAGTGTAAAACCGTAAATCAGATAGAAGAAAAATTTTGTCTTCGATGTGGTACTCCTATGGTTAAAAACTATTTGTGGGTAAAAGGAAAATTAAGAAAAAATTATGAAATTGGAGAGTTAATTGATGAACGTTTTTTATTATGTTATCCCCAGATTGTTCTAGATACAAAGCCCGACGTTGTAATCCAGACTCCAGAATTTATTCCTGATCAAATCAAACCATATTTAAGATTATTTTCTCATCGTCTTCATTTACCACAAATCTATGGATATATTGATTTTCCTGAACAAGCTTGGTTTTTAGAATATGAGAGTGTTCCAATTAGTTCTCAAGGTCATTTAATCTATCCCAAATTTTTTCCAGGGATTGAATCTTGTTTGAAAAAAGTATCACCTTTAAGACAAATAAATTGGTTATGGCAAATTATCATATTATGGAGTCCTTTAGAACAGCAAAAAGCCCTATCGAGTTTATTAATTACTGATAATATCAGAGTTCAGGGTGGTCTTGTTAAACTGATTGAGTTAGAACTAGATGATGAACAATCTTCTCCCACTCTACAAGATTTAGGAGATTTATGGTTTAATTGGCTTCCCCTTTTTAATCCTCTAATTCAAGATATTGTCACCAAGATTGTCTTATCTTTACAACAAAATTTATTCAATAATATTGATGATGTTTTAAATATTTTAGACCAAGTTATTTATATATTGGGTAACGATAATTACCAACGCAAATATCAAGTTATTACGGCAACAGATGTAGGTAGAAAATATAAAAATAATGAGGATTCTTGTTATCCTCCTGTTAACAAATTAATACAAGCAAAAAGAGGATTTGAAACTTTGTCCATCGTCTGTGATGGTTTAGGAGGACAAGATGCAGGCGAAGTTGCCTCAGGTTTAGCGATCGATTGGCTTATCTGATTTAGATAGAGTTGAACAATATTGGCGTTCAGAAATAAGACCACTTATCAGAGGCAAAAGAAGTTTAGAAGATGTGGCGAAAAGTTTGATGGATATAGGTATCAATAAAAATGGCCATGATAATATTACCATTGCTTTACTATATTGTCAGGTTCAAGAACGAGAGGAGCTTGATGAACCCAAACAATTATCATGGAAATCTTTAAAAGAAATAATTCCCGATTTACCTACACCAAAAAACCCTAAGAGTGGATTTAAAGAATTATTGTCTTCTCAACAGATAAACTCAAAAAGTAGTCTGATACTAATTATTACTTTATTATTTTTTGGAGGAACTGGATTATGGTTTTGGCATCAACAAAAATCATCGGATAACCAATCAAGTCATTTAGAATTGAGAATTACTGACTTCTTCAGTTGGAGGCTTTAAATAAATCAATTTAAAACAGTTCTCCTACCTCTTAACTTCCCTTTCCCAGCTTGTCTTAACGAATCATTTTATATCGAACTGAGGTATTATCCATTCCTCATTTCCCTATTCGTTGTAAAATATGTAAAGAAACGTTAAGAATATGGGATATAAAAATGCGAGTTGCGATCGTCGGTGCAGGTTTAGCTGGATTAGCTACAGCCATTGATTTAGTTGATGCTGGTTGTGAAGTCGAAATATTTGAATCTCGTCCTTTTGTGGGTGGAAAAGTAGGTAGTTGGGTAGATGATGATGGTAATCATATTGAAATGGGTTTACACGTCTTTTTCGGTTGTTATTACAATCTGTTCGCTTTAATGAAGAAAGTCGGTGCGATCGATAGTTTACTATTAAAACAACATACTCATACTTTTATCAACGAAGGAGCAAGAGTCGGAGAATTAGACTTTCGTTTCCTCACAGGCGCACCTTTCAACGGTTTAAAAGCATTTTTCACCACCTCGCAACTTTCTGTTGTAGATAAAATCGCCAATTCTCTAGCCTTAGGCACTAGCCCCATTGTCAGAGGTTTAGTGGACTTTCAAGGAGCAATGAAGCAAATTAGAAACCTCGATGGTATTAGCTTTGCTGATTGGTTTCGCTCTCATGGTGGTAATCAAGGTAGTTTAGATAAAATGTGGAATCCCATTGCCTACGCACTTGGTTTCATCGATACAGAAAATATTTCTGCCCGTTGTATGTTAACCATCTTCCAATTTTTTGCTGCCAAAACTGAAGCTTCTGTATTGAGAATGTTAGAAGGCTCACCCCATGAATATTTGCATAAACCCATTGTGGAATATTTGGAAAGTAAAGGTGCTAAAATCCATACTCGTCGTCGCCTCAGAGAGATTAAATACGAACAAGGAAGGGATAATAATACCCACATTACAGGTTTTGTGATTGGTAAGGGAGACAGTGAAGAATTAATTACCGCTGATGCTTATGTCTGTGCTTGTGATATTCCTGGTATTCACCGTATTATCCCTGAGGATTGGCGTAGGGATACTTTCTTTGACAATATTTATAAGTTAACGGCTGTACCTGTTGCTACTGTGCAGTTGCGTTTTGATGGTTGGGTAACGGAGTTAAATGACGAGGGTAAACGTAAGCAGTTAGAAAAAGCCGAAGGTATTGATAATTTACTTTATACTTGCGATGCTGATTTTTCTTGTTTTTCTGATTTAGCTTTATCTAGTCCTAGTAATTATTATAAGGAAGGGGAAGGTTCACTCTTACAGTTAGTTTTAACACCGGGTGATCCTTTTATCAAGGAGAGTAATGATAAAATAGCGGAACATGTTTTGGCACAGGTGCATAAGTTATTCCCTTCTTCTCGTGAATTGAATGTGACTTGGTCAAATGTAGTGAAGTTGGCTCAATCTCTTTACCGTGAAGCTCCGGGAATGGATCTATATCGTCCTTCTCAGAAGACTCCTATCGATAATTTTTTCTTGGCTGGTAGTTATACACAACAGGATTACATTGATAGTATGGAAGGGGCTACAATTTCTGGTGTACAAGCGGCACAGGCAATTTTAAAAACTAATAAAAAGGTTTTAGCGATCGCATAACAGAATGAAGAATTGCGAATAAAAAATTAAGAACGAAATACTTAATTTAATCATTAATGGGATTTTAGAATTATTTTTACTTCTAAAATTTCCTTCGCTATTTGCAAGAATACTCCCAATATTAAAATAAAATCAACCAATCTATGCTAACAATCACACTCAAAATTGATGATAGTATTAATGAAAAATTTCTTTGGTTGTTACAACACTTTTCTTCTGATGAAATAAAAATTTTAGAACAGTCTGAATATATCAGTGATGATAATTATTTAAGAAGTGTTGAAGGTCTGGTACAAAGTATTAAAGAAGCAAGAAATGAATCGATCGAGTCTGGAGTAACTTTAGATGAACTTGACTGGTAATGTATCGTCTCATATTATCGAACATTTAATGTTAAATATAAAGATCAATTTTCTACTCTTAATTTTGTTTGTATCATTATCTCGATCGCTAAGATAAAATGATAGATTCGATCGACTATATTTTGTTATGATTTTTGTTGAATTTAAAATTGACAAAAATATGGCTAAATATATATTATTTGGAAGTTACTGTGAAAACGCACTGGAAAAAAGAACACCCTATCGTGAAAATCATTTAGCAGGGTTAAGCAAACAAAAAGAAGATGGTATTTTAATTACTTTAGGCCCTACTAAAGATAATAGTAAAGTATTTGGTATTTATGAAGCTGAAAATGATATGATCGTCAAAAATTTAATTGAATCTGATCCTTATTGGCAAAATGGTATTTGGACAGATTATGAAGTAAAAGAATGGATTCAGGCATTTTAAATATCAAAGATGTCTAAGTCTGTCTTAGTCATCAAAAATTATTCATTGACGATCGATTATTTTCCCAAAACTCTTGGAAAGACTCAGGTTCAAGCCAATACCAGCTTAAAAATCCCACGAATGCGATCGCTCCTAAAGTTAATATTGCAGACGTGATAGTCGAGAAAATATTGGTTGGAGTTGATTTTTGTCGTTTTCCAGAAGATGGTCTTACTTGATTGGGATTAGTTTTTGATAGTTTGTTAACATTTTTTTGAGCATTTGATGACTTAACCCCAGTCTTGTCAGAATCTGAATTGCCCATCAATTGTGATAATTTGTTGGTAATAATCGTTGGTTTTTGTTTTGTTCGTAACCATTGATTAAACTGAGCTAAAGTCAGACTAGCAAAATTATTTTTCTTGATTTTCTCTAAATCTTGCCGTAGATTTTGTTTATTACTAACTAACACTACTAACGCTTCGGGATTATTGATAGTTAAATCATATACTGATTGAGCGATCGCATTTTGTAATCGAGCATTTTTACTCATGCTTTCCCCTCCAAAAGCTATCCAAGACTGATGGGATGTCATACCATGATGAATCTGCCAACGAGAATTAGGAAAAAAACGAATAAATTCCCTAGCGATTTTTTCCTCTTCAGGTAAAACACTTCTCTTGGTCAAAAATTCCAACTCTTCCGACACAACTTCAGGAAGATAACAATTACCGAGATTTTTATATAGTTGCCACTCTTTTTCTCTTCCTTGTAAAATAACGGTCGGTTCAAAAACTAGTATGATAGATGTATCTGAAGACATGATAATTTATTTTTTTATTAAAGAAGTTGATTATCGTAAATAAAATATTAAAACTCGTTCACCATAAGAACCTTTTGACAATTGTTAATCTCCTGTGAGATTCCCTCATGAAAACCTTTAGATAAAATGAGAGATATCAGGAATAGTCTCCTTTTACAATGGATGGATATTTAAGAAGTTATCAAACTTCTAGTATCATCTCAAATGGGAAATTTGAAACTTGAATCTAACTTTTATCGTCAAAATTAAACTCTTATTTTTGCTTATTTTTATTGAATCTTCTCATTAAATTATTACTATTAATTAGGGAAATTTTAACTAACTAATGTCTATTAATACTTTACCCACAAAAAAAAATATAGAAACCTTCACTTCCAATGCTCGAACTGCGACAGTGAGTCGTACAACTAAAGAGACTAGCATTAATGTGAGCGTTAATTTGGATGGACAAGGAAAATGTAACGTGAATACTGGTATTCCCTTTTTAGATCACATGTTGCATCAACTTTGTTCCCATGGTTTATTAGATTTAGATATCCAAGCCACTGGAGATATTGAAATTGATGATCATCACACAAATGAAGATGTGGGTATTACATTAGGAATGGCGATCGCCCAAGCTATTGGAAATAGAAAAGGAATTCATCGTTTTGGGCATTTTGTAGCTCCATTAGATGAGGCTTTAATTCAAGTTGCCCTTGATTTTTCAGGTCGTCCTCACATAAGTTATGGTTTAGAAATTCCCACTCAAAGAGTTGGTAATTATGATACTCAATTAGTCAGAGAATTCTTTGTCGCTTTAGTAAATCATAGCCAAATAACCCTACATATTCGTCAATTAGACGGTATCAACTCCCACCATATCATTGAAGCGACTTTCAAAGCTTTTGCCCGTGCTATGCGTATGGGTTTAGAAATTGATCCTCGTCGTACCCATGAAATACCTAGTTCTAAAGGTGTCTTATAAAAAATCAAAAATGCAGAATAAAAATATATTTTGCTCATTTCTAAATATTTAATTATTTTTACCCATTTGCATTAGTTTATTTTAGCTATAGAGAGAAATCACTATCAACTATCAACTATTAATTATCAACTATTGTCATGTCTAATTCTAAATGCTTATTAATTGCTTCTAATAGACCTTATTCTGGTAAATCTGCCACTATTTTAGGAATAGCTCACCAACTACAAAAAAGACAGATCAAACTAGGTTATGGTAAACCCATTGGTACTTATTTTCAACCCGACGGTACGATCGAGGATGAACAAGATTTACAGTTTATTTCTCAAACTCTAAATTTACCCGAAGAGAGATTTAAAGCACCTTTGTTGTTATTAGATGAAAAAACGATTCTGAATTCTTTGGGTAAGGATACTAATTATGAAAATAAACTAATAGAATACTTTAACTCCATTGAAGGCGATTTAATCCTTCTAGAAGGAGGAGGTACTTTAACTCAAGGAAATTTATTCCATCTATCTGTACCCGAAATTGCTGAACAACTCAATGCTTCAGTTTTATTAGTGGTTAAATACGAATCATTATTGATTATTGGTCATATTCTCCATGCCAAAAAACTTTTAGGAGATAATTTGGCAGGTATTTTAATTAATAATGTTCCTAGTGATGCTTTAGACACAATTGAAAATACTCTCAAACCTTTTATGGAAAGTAGAGATATAGATATTTTAGGTATTATGCCCACAGATAGACTATTACAAAGTGTTAGTGTTCGGGAATTAGTTACTCAATTAAATGCTAATGTCTTATGTCGTGCAGATCGTTTAGATTTAATGGTAGAAAGTTTAACAGTGGGAGCAATGAATGTAAACTCTGCCTTAGAATATTTCCGTAAAGGCAAAAATATGGCAGTTGTAACAGGAAGCGATCGCACAGATTTACAATTAGCCGCCTTAGAAAGTTCCACTAACTGCTTAATCTTAACAGGTCATACACCACCACAAAAATTAATTTTAGCCCGTGCCACAGATTTAGAAATTCCCATTCTCAGTGTCGATTGTGATACCTTAAGCACTGTGGAAATAGTTGACCAAGCTTTTGGTACTGTTAGACTTCATGAAACGATTAAGGTTGAATGTGTACAAAATTTAATTGAAGAACATTTTGATATCGATCGACTTTTAGAGAAAATAAATAATTAGAGTCATTTAGAATTATCGACCCTTGAAATTGCGGGCTTGAAACTAATAGAGTATTAATTTTGTTTTGCGGGATAAAAATCATGTTGAATTGATAATTGACAATAAATTGAAGATGGCATCTTTTCTTTGCGTATAAACATCCCTCATTTCTATATTGACAGACTACTAGTCTCCATTCAGCTAATAGTAACTATAACTATTCGTTGAAATGAACTAAGAGGTCGTATTTTAGCCCCCTAAATCCCCCAAATTTGGGGGACTTTTTTTATATATAGCAGAAAACGGGTTGATTAGGACATTTATGATTCCTAAAAGTATTACTATGTCAAGGTTGTAACCTTTGTCTTTTGCTACATATCACCTCAGATAATTAATTTGACAACTGATATTGATACAAAATCTTTAATTGTTAATTATTAATTGTAAATTTTTTCCTCATGGGACTAAACATCAAGCAACACAAAGACTAGAAGATATTATTCAGAGCTTATTATCAGTTGAAATGGCGAATATCCGTAATTATTAGTGCGGTACACACTCAAATTTATTCGTCAACTCATCTTAATAATTTGTTACATTAGTTTACATAAGTTAAAAATCAATAATTAATTAAGAGGAATTTAACTATGTTTGCATTTGTAATTGTCTTTCTTCGCGATCGCATCGGTAAAAAAGAGTTCAACAAAATTAGAGGAAAAGCAATCGCTGTTCATTGTAAAACTATTACTAACTTTTGTAATCAACTGGGATACGATGCCAAAATGCGTCAAAGCTTAATCCGTAAAGCAAAAAGTAACGGTCAAAAATTAGGTTTGTTAGCCTAAAAGATGAGTTAAACTATTCTTTTGTTAATCAATAACAGTATAAAATTTTAAAATTATCAAAATTTATGTTACCGAACCTTTTTGAAGCAACTCAAACATATTGGCGTCAGCTAGACGAATTAGAAATGGCTTATGAACAAGGAGAAATCTCCATCGAGGAAGTTGATACACAAGTAGCTTTTTTGATGAAAAAATTAGGTCAACAACGTCGTGAGACCATAAGTTGTTTTCGACAAAGTGTTCAGATTTGGTTAACCCAACAAAGAGAGACTGTTATTGGTGTAACAGTGTTAGGACTTATTTCCTGTCTATGGTTATCTACTAACTAAAAAAATACAATAACTTTTATCACCTATTATTTATTAAAAATATTTCATCAGAAAAAAAATATGGAACTGTCGGAAATTAAAGAATGTCTAAATAGCCCTAATCCTCAATATCGTATGAGAGCGATAGTTGCTCTCAGAAATTATGAACCCTCTGTAGTTGTTCCCCTACTAAAACAAAGAATATACGATAAAGAATTGATTATTCGTTCTTTTGTGGCGATGGGTTTGGGTTACAAAAGAACAGAAGAAGGATTTCAAAGTCTAATAGATTTAATTGGAGGTGATGAAGATCCTAATGTAAAAGCACAAGCAGCCAACTCATTGGCTAATTATGGACAAAGAGCTATTCCGATTCTCATGGATTGTTTCAAACAAGAATCTCATTGGTTAATCAGAGAAAGCATTTTTGCTGTGATTAACGAAATTAATTCCCCTGAACTTATTCTGGAGCTTTGTCTTTGTACATTGGAAGGAGATGAATTATCAATGGCATTGACTGCTATTAATAATCTGGGACAATTAAGAGGAACTATTTACGAAAATCATGCTATTAAAATACTTGTTGAGCTATCAAATAGTGAAACTGTAGAAATTAGAGTACAAGTGGCTAAAACATTAAGGATTTTTGATGATGTAAAAGCTCATACAGCTTTAGCTAAATTACGACAGGATACTAATTACCGAGTTGTGGGTGCAATCCTTGATGGGATAATCTGATCAAAAAAATATAACAATCGGTAATAGCCATTAATAGTACAATGTGACAAGATACATATTAGCTAATACTTTTAGGTTTTATAAATTTTCCAATCTATTTGTATGGTGCTATGGGAGACAAAGAATTTGACACTTATCCTAACTCGATCGCTTTAATTAATCTAGAATCCCAAGTGTATTTTTCAATTTTAAATTGTGAACCAATAAAAGTAAACATTAACTAAGTTCGACAATCGCAAATCTTTTCATTTTCATTTTCTGGTAGATAAATAGGCCAGTGAAACCAAGCATAATAAGTGTTATTTAATATTTTTGCGCCTAAATATCCACTCTCTATGGCTTGAGAAACAGATAAACCAAAACTTGAGGAGACTAAATCACTACAATTAGATAAACCAATTCCTTGCCCACCTTTGGTATAACCCCCTTGAAAAAGTTTGGACAACTCATTATCTAAATTCTCCTGTAGCCACATCTTTTGTTCATGGGTAATTTCGTTTTTAACAACCCAACGAATAATAGAATTATTAACACGAATCACTGACAAACCGATAGATTCTCCCGCAGAAAAACGAATAGCATTATTAATATAGTTATATAAAACTCGATCAACGGCTGAACTTTCTAGACAACGATTAGTAATATAGCATTCGACATTAGATTCAACTAACACTTGAACATATTTGCCTTCCATTTCTACAGTGACTTGATCCCATTTATCAACAAACTCACGAATACGATGCAATTTAGCACTTTCATCAGCTGCTCGTATAGGAATATCTAAGTCAGGAAGAATATTACGCATCATTTTGGCATGATCACGAGCTAAAAAAACAGCTTTGCGTACTAATGTATCATCTTCTGGTAATCTAGGAATTAGTTTTGCATAACCTGTTAAAGAGCTTAAAGCACCTCCACGAATATCATGAAAGGCTTTACGTAATTTTGGTGTTGACTTATCAACATTATAGGTCGTATTTCCTATTGCTCTAGCTTCGGTGATAAATTCTGTACTGCATAATTGGGTTAGATGAGTTCGCAAGAGTTGATAGTTCGGATTTTCACTCATATACAACCACAAATCGTAGATACTTTTGAGTGATTGATATAAACGCATTACTAAAGAAATATCTTCAGCAACCATATCATTAAAAGAAATACTAAATCCACCACCGTCATAACGAATAGAACGATTATTTTGTAAGTCAGTAGAAGCTAAATTGAGATAAATTTCTTGATTATCCATATTCTTAACAATACTTTCATCAAAATAAATATACCATTTGAGCTTACTCAAGCTATTTTCAAAAATTACCTTTGCCGCAATGCCTCATTTAACTTTGCCCTTTTGACATCGCATTTTTTACAGTTATGAGGTACGGTTTGAATTTGTAAGTCCTCCAAACTTGGGGTATTTAGGAGGCTTTAATCTGGGTGCATCCCAGTTTGGATATGAGTAAAAATACTCAGTGAAATAATAGCAAA
>JAALKG010000039.1 GCA_011088145.1 Cyanobacteria bacterium MH1_Bin12
GTAGCCCGACCAAAATCTACATAACTTTACTCAATAATTAAATCCTCATTCCTTAGTTTCTTTAGTAGTAATGGTCAAAATTCAGCGAATTTGATGTTATTTGCAGGAGCAGGAGATCCAAACGTAAGTGGGGATGGAGACTCTGACATCGAAGGAGAAGCAGATCAATTCCTAATTCGGGAAGAGGATATCAATGAAGAAGATGCAACCAATCGTGCCCGTCAATTTGATAGTGAGTTGAATGCACTAGACAACTTAGATGTGGAAAGAGTTGCGATCGCCTTAAATAGTCCACATGATGTTGTGGACGGTTTGAACCTAATTGAAAATGTAGGAGGAGTAATAGAGTTAATAGATGTAGATGCTTTGGTAGGAACATTAATAAGTGAACCAATCATAGGAGCAGAATTAACCAGCTTCGATTTATTAGTAAATGGAGTCAACATCAATGATGCAGGTGGAGCTTATGTAGTGGAAGAACCAGATGTCAATGGTAGCAATATAGACGGAGTGATTGATATCAATGATGTAATAGCCACACCATTTGGATATACCTTTGGAGTTGATGACATTAGTGGTAACCGATTAATCATTGGAGGATTGAATGATACTCTAGATTCGAATAATACAATTCAAGCGGAATTAGGATTTAGTGATGGTAGTACAATTTTCTCTGACATCAATAATGTGGAGTATGTAGGAGGTCCTGTTATTTAATTAATTAATTAATCAGTCTCAAAACATCAAAAAGTAAATAAAAAAAGGGGGAAATATCAAAAGTCCCCCTTTTTTGTTTCAATTTTAGATCTTGAATTCAATCAATATCTGTTTATTGCTCAATAATCAATGAATAATTATCTGACTTGTTCTTTATAATCTGACATCTCGGTACTTTCTTCGCCATACATTGCTTCTATTTGTTGATGGCAACAATCGATCGCAAATTCATTAAATTCTTCTTGTGGCACATCATACATGATTTCAAATACATCTGGTTTCACTCGACAAAATTGAGGTCGATCTTCATAGATAGTACATTCACGATTATCATGATCATAATTAATACACCAACCATCTTCTCCTACCATACTTAAATACAACTTCAACTGCTCTGGAGTTAAATAATGTTCTCAATCAGGTCGCTCACTTGGTTCTAAATTACAACAAGCACCACAATTACTAATACAACGCCATTCACTCATAAAATTAAATTGTCGTTACAAAACTTAATACTTTTTAGGTTGGTAGATCTATAAATAGGATAACCTTTCCCTGTATCATATATCTTGTTGGATTGACCATAAAACATTTAAAATTATCTATAAAAAAAATAAGGAGCGACTATGAATTTTATCAGCAATTTTTTCAGTGGAATCAATTTTGAAGTCATTTTACAATTAACATTTGTGGGCTTAATCTTAATTGCAGGTCCTGTAATTGTATTTATTCTTTATGCTTTACGTGGTGATTTATAAAATACGGGAATAAAGAAAGTAAAATATC
The DNA here is from genome assembly GCA_011088145.1 of Cyanobacteria bacterium MH1_Bin12. GTDB lineage: Bacteria > Cyanobacteriota > Cyanobacteriia > Cyanobacteriales > Cyanobacteriaceae > JAALKG01. The sequence goes on from JAALKG010000039.1 coordinate 1,504, forward strand.
GTACCAAATCTGAGTTTGTATAAATACATTGTCAATTAGATCATAAATAATTCTTGATGTGTGAAATGTACAAAGAGCTAGAAGAAATTACTTGATTGATTTAAAGTGGTTTTTAAGATTCAGATTTGGTATTAGATATTAGGTGTTGCAATAATGAAAGGGGCAAGAGGGTTGATATCGATCGCAATATTTGAGAAAAATGTTAACTAGAATTTGTTTTTGCTTTTGCCCTTGATCAGGAATCAAAATTAGAAACAATTAGGCTTCTCCACAGATTAATTAAAGTTTCAAGGATTATTATTTTATGTTCGATCGCAGATTAAGTGGTATTCTACTACATCCAACTTCCCTGCCAGGTCCTTATGGGATAGGCGACTTGGGTAATGGTGCATATCGTTTCATTGATTTTTTAGAACAAAGTGACCAACAGGTTTGGCAAATATTACCATTAGGCCCCACAGGAGCTGGTAATTCTCCTTATTTGGCCTATTCTGCTTTAGCTGGTAACCCATTGATGATCAGTTTGGATATACTCTATGGCGATGGGTTATTAACCGAAGAAGATTTAGAAACCGTTAAAGAAGTTTTTAATTCACAACATCCTTCTCACGTGAATTATGGTTTAGTTATTAAAGAAAAATTTCCTTATTATATTAGGGCTTTTGATAATTTTAGGGAAAAAGGAGAGGAGGAAGAAGAAGAAATAGATGAATATCAAGAACAATTTAGGCAGTTTTGCCAAGATTATCAATATTGGTTAGATGATTATGCCCTTTATATGGCATTGAAAGATTATAACGAAGGAACAGCTTGGTTTCAATGGGATGAAGATATTGCTAAACGTGAACCAGAAGCGATCGCAAAATGGAAAACCAAATTAGCTGATGAGATAGAATATCAAAAATTTTTACAGTTTAGCTTTTTTCGTCAATGGCGTAATTTAAAACAATATGCTAATGAACGTGGTATCAAAATTTTTGGTGATATACCCATTTATGTCGCTCATGATAGCGTCGATGTTTGGGCAAATCAATCCATATTTTGTTTAGACGACCAGACAGGTGCTGTCTCATTAATGGCGGGAGTACCACCAGATTATTTTAGTGCCACAGGTCAACTTTGGGGTAATCCTGTTTACAAGTGGGAAGAAGTAGAAAAGACCAATTTTGCTTGGTGGATACAACGAATTAAAGGAATGTTGGAATATGTCGATATCATGCGTATCGATCATTTCCGTGGTTTTGAAGCTTATTGGGCAGTCGCTGAAGGCGAAACGACGGCCATGAATGGTGAATGGTTAAAAGCTCCTGGAGATAAATTCTTCCAAATTCTCCAACAAGAATTGGGAGATCTACCCATCGTTGCCGAAGACTTAGGAGTGATTACCGATGAAGTTGAAGCTTTAAGAGATAATTATGGATTTCCTGGCATGAAGATTCTTCATTTTGCCTTTGATAGCGATCGAGCTAATCCTTTTCTGCCTTATAATTATTCCAATCGTAACTGTGTGGTTTATACGGGAACCCATGATAATGATACAACAGTTGGTTGGTTTGAAAAACGTTCTTTTGACGATCGACAAAAAGTAATTGATTACTTAGGTTGTATTGGTGAAAAAGGTATTCACTGGAGTTTAATCGGTTTAGCAATGTCTTCAGTGGCTAATCTAGCTATTTTCCCATTACAAGATGTCTTAGGATTAAGTTCATGGGCGAAAATGAACACACCTGGTACCATTGAAAGTAATTGGACATGGCGTTACTCTGTGGATGTTTTAACCGATGGTATTAGTGGACATCTTCAGTATTTAACTTATCTTTATGGTAGAAAACCCCATTGATAGTTGATCGTATTTTTCATGAGAATTAATTAGATTGATTTTTGATAATCCACAGTTACCAGATGTTCAAAATTTATTCTCATTTTCTTATGAATTATTTATAGCCAATGATGTCAAAAAAAACTTTTCACATCAGCCGTTAACAGTTATTAAATCCCTTAATTGATTTCGATAGAAGAATAGGGGTTTAATAATTGCTTACTTAGTGGTGCAGAAAAATCCTCAAACAGACATTCCGCAGGTTGTTCAACACAATAAATAATAACGGTTATTCGAAAAAAAGATCTTGGTACATTAGAACAATTGTTAATGACAACTGCGGCAGCTTGGGAAATTTTATTTGCCACAATTGTCCCATTATTTTTGTTACTGATGGGGGATGTTTTGATTGCATCAGGAATGGGACGTTTTGTGTTTAATTTACCATTTCGGGATAATTTTGGTTTATTTGTTGTTCTTTCTGGATTATATGTCTTTGTCAGCATCGGGCTGGGAATATTACTCGCTAATATTTCTAGAACTCAACAACAAGTCGTTTTGACCTCTTTTTTCTTCAATGTTCCCATAATTCAGCTTTCCTGTGCGATCGCACCGATTGAGAGTATGCCCACTTTTTGTCAATTTTTGTCTTGGTTTGATCCTTTAAGACATTATGTGACGATTGCTCGAAGTTTAATTCTCAAAGGTGAAGCAATCAGAGGATTTTTACCAAATATAGTCATACTTTTTTGCCTTGCCTTAACTCTTTTAGCTGTTAGTATTAATCGATTTCGCTCACAACTAAATTCAATATAAATTAGTTCTGTTAGTTGTGTAGCAAAATCCTGAAATTTTTTTCCGAAACTACTCGTCTGTCAATATAGAAATAAAGGATAGTTTATACGCAAAGATCAAGATGCCATCTTCAATTCATTGTCAATTTTACATGACTTTTATCTCTCAAAACAAAATTGATGCCCTACGACTCTCTTCCCGCCAAAAGATTGCATAGATCAAAAGCCACCAAGATAGAGATTCAATATTTGTTGACTGCCCAAGTTACAATATAAGAGCAAAACAAACCATTGATAGTCAAAAATCAGAACTGAGAATAAATCGTAAAGAGTATTTCTGATTAGATTGGCAAAAACAAAAATATAGGTACTGATGACGATATTAAGCATTAAATCACTCAAAAAAGACTTTGGTATTAAAGAAATCCTCAAAGATGCCAGTTTCAGTATAGAAGAACAAGATAAAGTTGGCTTAATTGGTGTCAATGGTTCAGGAAAATCAACTCTGTTGAAAATATTATCAGGATTCGAGATTCCCGATGGAGGAGAGATAGTTGTTAAATCAGGAGCAAAAATCATCTATCTACCGCAACAACCAGAAATTGACCCCAAAAATGATGTTTTACAACAGGTTTTTGCTTATTGTGGTAAACAAATGCAATTAATTCGGGATTATGAAGACTTGTCCCATCGTCTCGCTTCTGCGGATAGTGATAATCAAGAAGAGTTGATGAGTAAACTAGCCAGAATTACAGAACAAATCGAGATTCAAAATGCTTGGGATTTGGAAACCAATGCCAAAATTATTTTAGATAAATTAGGAATTAAAGATTTTGCTGCCAAAATGGGTGATTTATCGGGAGGCTATCGCAAAAGAGTCGCCTTAGCCGCCGCTTTAATGGCTGAACCTGATTTGTTGTTAATGGATGAACCGACTAACCATTTGGATGCAGAATCAGTACAGTGGTTACAGGGATATTTACAAAAGTTCTCTGGAGCGATATTCTTAATTACTCACGATCGCTATTTTTTAGATCAAGTTACTACTCGTATTCTGGAAATAGATCAAGGTGATATGTATAGTTACAATGGCAATTATAGCTATTTCTTAGAAAAGAAAGCTCTTGAGGAAGAATCTCTGGCTAGTAGTCAACAAAAACATAAAGGGGTACTACGCAGAGAGTTAGAATGGTTAAAAAGAGGCCCTAAAGCTCGTAGTACGAAACAAAAAGCTCGTATCCAACGCATTGGTAAAATGCAGGAAAAAGAGTTTAAAGTCAATCAAGGGAAGGTGGAAATTGATACCCCTTCTCGTCGTATCGGCAAAAAGGTGATTGAATTTCATAATGTTAGCAAATCTTTTGACGATCGTACTTTAATTAAAGATTTTAGTTACGAATTTGTTCCCAATGAAAGAGTGGGAATTATTGGTGCTAATGGTGCAGGAAAAAGTACCTTGATGAATTTAGTTTTGGGTAAAGTAACCCCTGACAGTGGCACGATTGAAACAGGTACAACTATTAAAATTGGCTATTTTGATCAATATTCAGAAAATTTAATTACTGCCAAAGAAAACCAACAACGAGTCATGGAATATATCAAAGATGTGGCGAGTTTTGTGGAAACAGGAGATGGTAAACAAATAAGTGCTTCACAATTATTAGAACGATTTTTATTTATTCCTAATCAGCAATATTCCCCTATTGAAAAATTGTCAGGTGGAGAAAAAAGACGTTTATTTTTATTGAAAATATTAATTAGTAATCCCAACGTTTTAATATTAGATGAACCGACTAATGATTTAGATGTTCAAACATTATCTGTATTAGAAGAATATATTGAGTCTTTTTCAGGTTGTGTGATAGTCATTGCTCACGATCGCTATTTTCTCGATCGCACCGTAGATACTATATTTGCTTTGGATGGAAAGGGTGGGATTAAGCAATATCCCGGTAATTATTCTGTTTATTTAGATTACAAAAAACAGGAAGAATATGATAGAAAACAAGCCCAAATAGAGACAGAAAAAACTATTAAAAAAACTACAAAAAAAATAGAAAATAAGCAAAAAAAATGCACAAAAAGATCAAGTAAAAAACTGTCTAATTATCAGCAAAGGGAACTAGATAAATTAGAAAATGTCATCATTCCTGAACTCGAAGCTAAAAAAACAGATTTAGAACAGAAGATTTACAATAACAATAGTGATTATGAACAGTTAAATAAACTCACGGCACAGTTAGATAATCTCAGTCAAGAATTGGACGAGAAGACAGAACAATGGTTGGAACTTTCGGAGTTAAACAGTTAGCATTTTGAACTGTGAAGAAGTAATAAATTTAAGTTCTTTTTTCATCAGACTCTATTTAGAGAATATAGCTTCTGGATTAATCATATAGGCGATATAAATAGACAAAATAGCCGCACAAAAGCACCATACAGAAGAAAAGGCATAAACAAATGCCATATAAGTGACGATCGCAGACAAACCAAGCTGATAACCAAGTATATTAACCCTTCGATTTGAAGAAATGAATAAAGGTACGAGAATGATTATGGCATACACAGTAAAACTAAAGTTTTTCGGCACTAAACCATCAAAAATAAATCTAGTATGGTAATTAATCGAACCACCTACAATTGTTAAGTTTAATAAGTTTCCATTTAATAAAGGAAAATATAATAATGTTCCATACATTAAACCAATGATAGTGAAAACTATCAAAACAATTCTCAGCTTTCGATTAGTTTCCAGATAAAAGCTAGATAATGGTGTCCAAAAAAGCCAAAAAAAGTGAGAAAAAAATAAAAATCCAAAAGATGCACTATCCACAATGAAAAGTTCATTATTACTTATTCCTAACCAGACAAAGCCTTCAAATGCTTGCTGAATACCAAAAAGCAATGGCCAAAGAGAAAATAGTAGAAATGTCCTTTGAGCTATCATTGATTCTCTGACACAATAAATTCCCGCAGGTATTAATATTGCACTGGCAGTAAAGCTAGCTGAAGCGGAAAAGCACATTTTTTCTTTGCCTTAAATATTAGCTGAATGTCCCATTATAGACTCAATTGCCCAAGGCATTAGTAATTGTCCAAATATCGACTAACCAGAGAGAAAAGGTAAAAAAGAATAAGAAAATATACATCCAAGGTTGTGCTAAAGGACGAACATCATTGGTATCGATGCCTGTTTTTACCTGCACTTCTGTGACCATTTTGGCAAATCCAGCAATTCGCATCGGTAGTAAATAAGCTTGATCCTTATTTTTAGTCACAAAATAATACACTACTCCTCCTTGTCCTGTTGTACGCATTCTCAAGCTATCAATTTCTGTCCAAGGTAAACTCCAGCCTTTACGCAAAGATAGCTTTACCCATTGAGGATAAGATACTTGGATTCCTTGTTCATCAAGGATAACTCTTTCGCTTAAAACTCCTATGATTGCGATCGCACCTAGTATAATCAAAACACAAAATAACCAGATAGGAAATTTAACAGCAGCAAATTTAGCAAGGAAAGGTAAAGGAATAGTTAAAGCAAAATAAAGATTAATCAAAGTGATTTTAATCAAAGGTGAAGTCGGAAATATAGATTTATTCATGAAGATTTGAACATTTTTTAAAAGTTCAATGAGGGACAAATTGGGTAATAATTGAGATGACAAATAAATGATATATTAATATATTAGAGAAAATTTATATGTTCGAGAAAATAACACCTCCAACAGTAGGTAGCAAGGTAAAGTTTGAAAATGGTCAACCTATTGTACCTGAGGATCCCATTATTCCTTTCATTCGTGGTGACGGTACAGGTGTTGACATTTGGTCTGCAACGGAAAAAGTTATCAATGCAGCAGTAGAAAAAGCCTATGGAGGCGATCGCAAAATCAATTGGTTCAAAGTCTATGCTGGCGACGAAGCCTGTGAAAAATATGGTACTGATCAATATTTACCTGAAGACACTCTAACTGCCATTAGGGAATACGGTATTGCCATCAAAGGCCCATTGACAACACCCATTGGTGGTGGTATTCGTTCCTTAAATGTCGCATTAAGACAAATTTTTGAACTGTATGCTTGTGTTCGTCCTTGCCGTTACTATCAAGGTACACCTTCTCCTCATAAAAGTCCCGAAAAATTAGAGGTAATAGTCTATCGTGAAAATACAGAAGATATTTATTTGGGTATTGAATGGAGAGAAGGTAGCGAAATAGGTCAAAAACTAATCAAAATTCTCAATGAAGATTTAATCCCCTCAACTCCTGAATATAAAAATAAACAGATTCCCCTAGATTCAGGTATCGGTATTAAACCCATCAGCATTAAAGGTAGTAAACGTTTAGTTCGTCGTGCGATTCAAAATGCTTTACGTCTGCCTAAAGACAAACAGCAAGTCACCTTAGTCCATAAAGGTAATATTATGAAATATACCGAAGGAGCTTTCCGTGATTGGGGTTATGAAGTTGCTACTGAAGAATTTCGTGATGAATGTGTTACCGAAAGAGAATCATGGATTTTAGGTAATAAAGAGGCAAATTCTGATATTTCTGTTGAAGATAACGCCCGTAAAATTGATCCTGGATACGACAACTTAACTCCTGAGAAACAAACCACAATTTGCGAAGAAGTTAAAGAAGTTTTAGACGCTATTTGGGATAGTCATGGTAATGGACAATGGAAGGATAAAATCATGGTAAACGATCGCATTGCCGATAGCATCTTCCAACAAATTCAAACTCGTCCTGACGAATATTCGATCCTTGCTACCATGAATTTAAACGGTGACTATTTATCCGATGCAGCGGCAGCGATTGTCGGCGGTTTGGGTATGGGCCCGGGTGCTAACATTGGTGATAACAGTGCTATCTTTGAAGCTACACATGGTACAGCTCCCAAACACGCTGGCTTAGACCGTATTAACCCCGGTTCTGTGATTCTTTCTGGGGTGATGATGTTGGAATATATGGGTTGGCAAGAAGCGGCTGATTTAATCCGTAATGGTATCTCTAAAGCAATTATTTCTCGTCAGGTAACTTACGATTTAGCTCGTTTAATGACTCCTCCTGTGGAGCCACCTTTAAAATGTTCTGAATTTGCTCAGGCTATTATCGATAATTTTAGCAATTAAAGCTATAAGTTTTAAGCTGTAGGCTATAAGCTTTAAGCCTATAGCCAAACAAATCCCAACGAAATACTGTTCCCATCAGATGTATAAAGATTATTTGAAAAGATTATTTAAGAACTATCAAGTAAGAAATAATTAAATGTTACAGTAAATACATAAAGACAATTGAAAATCAAAAATTAGTGAAACAAAATTTTTCTAATCGAATAATTAATATTGGTGATTCTGGATTTGGTTGTTTACTCACGATCGTGTTATTGAGTTTACTATTAGGTTCGGTGGGCTTGCAGTGGATTGTCAATGGAGTATTAATCTTTATTGCCTTATTAACGATTACGCCAATTGTTGGTTTTTGGGTATTTCGTTGGTGGTTAAAAAAGAATTTGGTGGAAGATGATTGTCCTGTTTGTAGCTATAAATTAACGGGTTTGAATCAAACCGATTTGCGTTGTCCTAATTGTGGTGAAGTTGTTAAAATAGAAGCGGGAAAATTTACTAGAGAAACGCCTCCTGGTACTATTGATGTCGAAGTCGTAGATGTTTCTGAACTCGATTAGTTTCAAAATATTATTTGAGGCTGGTATTTGTCCAATATATAATAATGGAGTAAAAATCCCTCATCATTATTTTTGATGGGATGGTGAAACGTCAGGTAAAGCATGATTGAGGGAGGTCTCAAAAACATTTATTTGGACTTATTGGGTATGAATATTATCGTTGGGCAAAAAGCACCTGAATTTACCGCTACAGCAGTTGTTGATCAAGAATTTAAGGTGATAAGACTTACTGATTATGTGGGGAAATACGTCGTTTTATTTTTCTATCCCCTTGATTTTACCTTTGTTTGTCCTACAGAAATTCTAGCTTTTAGCGATCGATACAAAGAATTTAGTAGCATAAATACAGAAATATTAGGAATATCTGTGGATAGTGAATTTGCTCATTTAGCATGGATACAAACCGAGAAAAAAGAAGGTGGCTTAGGTGATCTTCAATATCCTTTAATCTCAGATCTGACTAAAGAGATTAGTCTGGCATATAATGTCTTAGAAGCAAATGCAGGTATTGCTTTTAGAGGTTTATTTATTATTGATCCCGAAGGCAACATTCAACACATTACCATTAATAATCTTTCCGTTGGGCGTAGTGTGGATGAAACATTGAGATCTTTAAAAGCAATTCAATATGTTCAATCCCATGAGAATGAAGTCTGTCCAGCAGATTGGCAAGAAGGGGATAAAACTATGCATGCAGATCCTATTCGATCGAAAATTTACTTTGCTTCTTCATAATAATTAATAAATTAATATAGCAATTTCTATATCAATAAGGTAGAAAAATTCGATGAAATAATCCTTTGCAACAAGGATTTAACAATAAACGAAAGAGAACATCAAGAAGTAATTATGCGAATATTTGTGAGTACGGGAGAGGTATCAGGAGATTTACAGGGAGGTTTATTGGTCAATGCTCTTTTTCGACAAGCAGAAAAATTAGGTAAAAAGATAGAGATAGAAGGATTGGGTGGACAAAAAATGCAATCGGCAGGAGCAAACATCATTACTGATACCACTGCTCTTGGTGCTGTTGGTTTATGGGAGTCTCTGCCTTTTATTCTTCCCATGTTAAAAATTCAAAAACGAACTATAAAATATTTGGAGAGGAATTTACCCGATCTTATTATTTTAATTGATTATGTAGGGCCTAATTTAGCGATCGCAACTTCTTTAAAGAAAACATTTCCTAATGTGCCGATTATTTGGTATATTGGACCACAATTTTGGGTTTGGACTCCTTTAGGCAAAGATTTAGAACAATTATTAAAAGTTACGGATAAATTATTGGCGATATTTCCTCAAGAAGCTAAATTTTATCAAGAAAAAGGATTAGATACGACTTATGTGGGACATCCTTTAATCGATCGCATTAAACAAGCACCAACAAGGGAATTTGCTCGACAGAAACTAGATATAAACGAAGATGAAAAATTGATTGTTTTATTACCTGCATCTCGAAAACAAGAATTAAAATATTTACTGCCAGTGATGTGTGAGGCTGCTGTTGAACTTCAACAAAAAATACCCACAACCAAATTTTACCTACCGATTTCTTTACCTCAATATCGATCGCAAATAGAACAAACTATTCAAGAATATGACGTGAAAATTAATTTGTATGAGGGTGAAACTTTGAATATTTTAGCGGCTGCCGATTTAGCCATAACTAAGTCAGGTACAGTTAATTTGGAATTAGGTTTATTAAAAATACCTCAAGTTGTCATCTATAAAGTCAATGCCTTTACTATCTGGATTGCTCGTAATATTTTACGTTTTTCCATTTCCTTTATGTCTCCAGTGAATTTAGTTTCAATGAAGGAGATTGTGCCTGAGTTGTTACAAGAAAAAGCTTCTGCCGAAAATATTATCAATTTGTCCTTGGATTTATTATTAAATTCCTCTGTTCAACAACAATTAGAAAATGACTATCAAGAATTAATTGAGACTTTAGACCAAGATACTGACTCAATATGCGATCGAGCTGCGATCGAAATATTAGAAAATATTATTAATTGAATCATCATTTGCTTGAATAGTGAAATGATTTGATTTTAGAAAAAATAATAAAACTAACCAACAGAAGAACTATGTCTAATTGCTAAAGTAATAAGTCCTTGTTGTCCTAACAGAAATTCTCTTAATAAACTGAAAATACCAACCCAAATTATGGGAGAGATGTCAACTCCACCTAATGGAGGAATAACTTTACGTGTTGGAACTAAAAAAGGTTCGGTAGGCAAATAAGCAAATATGTAAGGAAATGCCTGTAAATTAATTTGAGGATACCAAGTCAAAACTATACGAAAAATAAATAAAACAGTCATTAGCAATAACGAGATACCAAGAAAAACACTACCAATAATTGCAATATTCATAAAATTTCAGTTACTTTATTTAAGCTCGTTGTTTATAATCTCACTAACCTGAGTATCTTCATTTTACCAAAAGACAGGGTTTGATTTATTTTAGATGAACATTCTGATAATTATAAAATTATAGCCATTCCAATATTTCTAATCCTAGAAAATCAATTGGTCACAAAATATTATTACTAAAGACTTTCACGGAAAAAACATCCCACGTCTTGATAATGACGTAGGACTTGAAATAGTAAAAAAGATAGCTACTTAAAGATGCTTTTCAAGAGTATTCGATAAAGTCGTTTTTGGTACTGCACCAACCACCGTATCTTGTTTTTGTCCATCTTTAAAAACCATCAGAGTGGGAATACTACGAATTCCATACTGACTAGCAATTTGAGGATTTTCATCTGTGTTTAATTTGACTACTTTAACCTTACCTTCGTATTGCTGAGCAATCTCCTCTACTACAGGTGCAACCATTCTACAAGGACCACACCAAGGTGCCCAAAAATCGACTAAGACAGGTACATCACTATCTAAAACAACTTCTTTAAAATCTGCTTCTTTTACTTCTGCCACGTCTGACATTACACTTAATTTCCTTAACTAGATTTATTTAGTATCTTAAATACTATCAAACTTTACGATAGCAAATATTACGGTTCTCACTATTAATTATTTTCAGAAGTTTACATAAAGAGGAGAATAATATAATAATTGATGACACTAGAAATCCGCCCTTACAAGTAAGAGCGGTTTATGGTGTGAGGAGTGAACGGAAAACTTGTTTCCGCCTCTTATATTTTAGAACAATTAATTAGATTATTGTTATTTATTTATCTAAATGATTGATTTCAGACAAAAAACATCATATTTGTAGCGTTTATTCACAATTGCCTTATACAAATACATCAAAGTAAATACTATCAGGAATTATAATTTCAAAGTAAGAAGATAATATGCGACGAATTAATACTTAATTTTAAAAAATTAGTAATAATAACCTATTAATTTAGAGTTTTACAAAACTATCTCGTTGATGAAAATCAGCTTCGTTTGCCGTGTGTTTAATTGCCCAATAGCTAATATTATCATCGTCATCTTTTATAACCACGGTAATACCCATTTCTATATCTTCAGGATTTTTAATAATATTATCAAGACGCATTTTAATCTGAACCGATAAATGATCAGATTCTTTGGTAAATGGAAAAGGTAATGAACTAAAAGCTTTTTCGGGCTTCATTCCTTCTCGATAATGACTAAAACTATAGATATTCCAATTTCTTGACGGTGATCGATTAAATTCCCAATAAATAGGAGAATTTACAAGTCCTAAAAAAAACTCAAAACAAGTGTTTTGCCATAAATTATCTGCACGATATGGCTGTTTTTTTACTGTGGGAATTTGTATTTTATCAAAATCACCAAAAACTTGATAATGAATAGTTAATTCATTCAAATCATATATGACATTGGCTTTTATTTCATAATTGAATTGTGAATTTTCTCAAGAAAAAGGATGTAAGATAAATTGTTTTTCTATCATGATAATTTTTGAATTATTTTATTAACATTTTCCTGTTGAGATTCAATACTTTTGGTTAATTGAAATTGGACTAAAGCTCTCATTAAATTATGTTCAGGATAGTTAACTTTAAAATAAAGATCACCTGCTAAATAATCACTGAAAAATCTTAAACCTAATTCAAAAGTAATTAAACGAATTGATGAAAATATATATTTATAATCATTTTCTGTTAGAAAAGTTTTAGCCATTTTTAAGTAGCCTTTGAGTATGTTTTCACATAAATCTAAATCAAAGGAAACAGTTTCCCAATCTTTTGTTTCTTCTCCGATTAAATTACAACCAGAACGTAAACAATCTCCGATATCATAATGAATTAAACCGGGTTTAATAGTATCTAAATCAATGACACTAATCGCTTTTTTGCTATTAATATCAAACAACACATTATTGACTTTAGGATCACCATGCATTAAACGTAAAGGTATTTTTCCTTCTGATTTAGCGTTTTCTAATACAAAAGCGAGATTTTTACGTTCTTCGACAAAATTTAAGCAAAATTGCTTTTCTGGTGAATCTTTGATTGTATTGGTTGCCAAACTTTTTTGATATTGTTCCAGATAAATGGGAGTAATGTGAAAGCCTTTAAGTGTATCTGCTAATTTTTCTGGTGGTAAATCGCTAATTAAATCATGAAATATTCCTAAAGCTATGCCTATTTCTTCTGCTTGTGCTGAGTTATTAATTGTGTCAAAAGATTCTGAATTATCAATAAAACTTATTCCACGCCAAAAAGAGTTATCTTCTTGGGTAATATAATTTGCTCCTGTTTTTGTTTTAATAACTGAAACTAATTCCCATTGACGATTAAATCTATTTTGCTTTAATTTCTCTTGGGCATGATCATTTAAGACCACAATATTTTGCATAATTAATTCTGGTTTAGGAAATACTTGAGTGTTGATTTTTTGTCAAATAAAACAACAATCTTTAGCTTCATTTTTCCTTACCAAAAAAGTATCGTTGATATTTCCTGTTCCCAAAGATTGAATATTTTTGATATTACCTTGATGGTCAAAAGAATTAGCAATATTAATTAAATATTCAATGTCCAAATTTTTATTTTCGTTACTCATATGGGAGTCCTCTTAATGGAAATATTTGGTTAAACCATAAAATTAATCTCGGCTTGTGGAGTTATGGTTAACTTTTTGTATTGTTATAGCCAATTGTTGTCCTTACTGGATAGTATTTTTAGTAAAGTTTCATGAAGTGATTTTCTCAGGGTTTTCTTGTCAACAAAGGGCTAAGGTTTTTCTTGGAAAATAATCTGGACTCTTAGAGCATTTCCATGAAAAAAAGTATCATAATTATGCCTCCTAAATCTCCATCCTTCTGCCTGTCAGCATCTTCTCTTGAAAGAGGAGAAAGAGGGACTTATCTTCCAAAATTGGTATTTTCATTTCCAGAAATACCCTTACCAAAGATATTTGACTTTTAGGGGCAAGGCTGATGACCCCATTTTTTTGATAAATAAAGTATAGTTGTTAGTTGATAGTTCGATCGCAAAAAGTAAGGCAAATGAAGAAAATCGCAAATCTTGTTGTTTTAGGTTTTCTCGTAAGTGTTGTAGGTTGCAGTCAACCTGAGGCGAATGATGAAGGCTCGTCTGATTTGCAGTCAGAGAATACAGCATCTCAATCTGAGATAAAAGAGAATAAAAATAAAAAAGTTCCGACTAAAGAGCTTAAAATCATCAAGGAAGGGGATTTGGAATTTGAATCCACAAGTTTAGAACAAACGAGAGCTAAAATTAATGAAGTGATCAAAATGACAGGGGCGTACATTTCCGATGAAAGTATTTCCAGTTATGAAAGTAGATCACAGCAACGTTTAGAAATAAGAGTTCCTGTAGAAAACTTTGACACTTTAGTCAGTGAAATTTCTAAGGGTGTTACTCAGTTTGATAACAAAAATATTCGTGTTTTAGACATAACTGAAGACTATGTTGATACGCAATCTCGATTGAAAGTGAAAAAAGCCCTTGAACTTCGATATAAAGAATTACTCACTAAGGCAAATACAGTTGAGGATATACTGGCGATTGAAGAGCAAATCGGTACTTTGCGAGAGGTAATCGAGAGTGCTGAAGGAAAATTGAAACTATATGACGATCGCATTTCATTGAGTACCCTTAATGTGACATACTATCAAAAAACTACTGCCTCAGTGAGATTTTCTACACATTTCCAAGACGGCTTCATCAACGGTTGGAGAAATCTTATCTGGGTATTGGTCGGAGTTGTAAATATATGGCCATTTGTCTTGATTCTGATTATTGCTGGTTTTGGATTTCAACAGAGTAGAAAAAATAAAAAAGGTAAATTGAAGGCAGAGCAAAAGACACAGACTCCCAAATAAGAATTATATGGTAAATTACCTTATCTCAACTGTCGTAAAGATTCAAACAAAACTACAGAAACACTGACAGATAAATTTAAACTACGAACATGATCGCTTTTCATAGTGATAAAAGAAGTCAAATCACATTGTGTTAAAACTTCGGGAGGTAAACCTTTAGTTTCGCTACCAAACAATAACCAATCATCCTCTTGATATTCACAATCAAGATAGTCTTGTTTTCCTCTAACACTAAAACCAATTAGTCTTCCTCCTCGATTTTTGGCGGCTTTGAGGAATTCTTCTGGACTATTATGGTAGGTCAGTTTAACATGAGGCCAGTAATCTAAACCAGCTCTTTTCAAATAGCGATCGCTAATTTCAAAACCTAAAGGTGCAACTAAATGTAACTCAACTTCAGTAGCGGCAGTGCTTCTAGCGATATTTCCCGTGTTAGGTGGAATCTGAGGATTAACTAAAACAATTCGAGGCATGGGGATAATGAATTAATGAATAATGAATAATTAAAATACGGCATTTTGTCCTCCTAGCTCTCCAAATTTGATAGGGAACTAGATTTCAAAAAAAGTTTAAAGTCCCCCAGTCTCCCATTGGTAAGGGGAGATGCCGACAGGCAGAGGGGTATGGGATTTAGGGAGCTGAAACTTCTTAAATATACATCAATCCGACTTCTGTATACACAATAGGGCAGATGTCGATAGGCACAAAAGTTGAGGAGAGAAGTTAGTTCTGTCAAAAACCATTGTTACCAAACAGGATCAGAATATAAATTAATGGTTAATTCCTTTGTATTAGCAGGGACAGCACTAATACAGGCACAAATAGGTGTGCCGTCTTCTAATTCCACTTCACAGGCATGACATGAACCCATAAGGCAACCTGTCGGGATAAAAACATTACCTCGTTCAGCCACAACCAATAAAGGTTCACCTATTTCAGCTTCCACAGTGACATTATCAGGCAAAAATTTGACTTTGACAGTCATTTAATTTTTAAAATCAGTAACTAATAATAATATTACAAACAAAAAGTAGGGTGGGGCATTGCCCACATTTACTATGCTAAAGCAGTATCATCAAAATTGAGGGGTATATCTTGTAATCTACCATTACCGATCGCTTGTATGGCTTCTTTCAAATCAACTTTATTTGTATATAAAGCCTTACCAACAATTACTCCATTCACTCCTAAAAATTCTAAAGAAACTAAACTGAGTAAGTCTGTTAATGAACTAATACCACCAGAAGCAATGACAGGAATATCCGTAACTTTGGCTAATTCTTTTAAGGATTCCAAATTAGGCCCTACTAAAGTACCATCACGACTGATATCAGTATAGATAATAGCCGCCGCTTTTTCCGATATTCTCTGGGCTAAATCGGTAGCTTCAACTGTGGAGGTTTCTAACCAACCTTTAGTGGCAACTTTTCCATTTCTCGCATCAATTCCTACTGCTATTTTGTGGGGAAATGTTTCACATAGCTGTTGTACTAATTCTGGGTTTTCTACTGCTACTGTACCGACGATTGCCCTTTCTACCCCCAAATCAAATAGAGTTTCAATAGAAGCTTTGGTACGCAATCCACCACCGACTTGTACAGGAATAGAAAGATTTTGGACAATGGCGGAAATTACTTCTAAATTAACAGTATTACCTTCTTTTGCACCATCTAAATCCACCAAATGTAAACGAGTTGCTCCTTGAGCCTGCCATTGTAAAGCTACTTCTAAAGGATTTTCGTTAAAGACTTGAGACTGTTGATAATCACCCTGATATAATCTAACGCAACGCCCTGCTAATAAATCAATTGCGGGTATAACTTCCATCGATATTTTTCCTTAAATTCAAGAAATTTTATTATAACAGTTGACAGTTCTAGAAAAAATGTTTATACTTGAGTCATAACGAAGGTAGAAATACCTAATTACGGTGTGAGGAAACAGAAAAAAGTCTTTGGGGTCGAAACATGGCAAGACTCCCAAGGGCTTTTTTTTGTCTATTTTTGAGAAAATTGAAAGGTGATACTCTTCACTCAGATTAAATGAAAATTCAGGGATCTTCTGAAAATAAAAAGACCAGCTTTGTCCTATCACAAAAAGTCAAAGTTCAATGTGTAAGGAGTAAAGGCTTTTGTACTGCCGAGTGAATTATTCATTATCCTCAAGACTAATTTAGTTATCCCGAACTGAGATAACTAAAAGGCTTAACATAACCTATCGACTATTACTACTTCCTATCCATTCATTAATGCCATTTGCGATCGTCAATGCCAACTTTTTTTGCTCTTGAGGGTTAGTAATCCATTCAAACTCTTGAGGATTAATCATAAAACCTAGCTCTAATAAGATAACAGGACTGGTATGAGGACGAGTCAGAGCTAAATTGTTCCAGAAAACCCCATAAGAAGGACGATTTAATTTTTCTACTAGATAATTGTGCATAAATACAGCTATATCATGGGCTTGAGGATTATACCAAAATGTACTAACTCCTTTGGTTTTCTCCGCATCTCCTCCATCAGGTAAGGCATTATAATGTATCGAAAACGCTAGAGTGGGTTTGATTTGATTAATCATTTTTTGTCGATCACCAAGTGATACAAACTTATTAGTTTCTCTCGTTAAATAAACCGTAGCACCTT
Source organism: Cyanobacteria bacterium MH1_Bin12 (assembly GCA_011088145.1). Lineage (GTDB taxonomy): Bacteria > Cyanobacteriota > Cyanobacteriia > Cyanobacteriales > Cyanobacteriaceae > JAALKG01. The sequence continues at coordinate 18,756 of JAALKG010000039.1, forward strand.
TTTGTCTTAACTGTTGGGCTAACAATTTCGATACCACTAAATTAACATCTTTTTCAGGATAGCCTGTCGAACCTCTGGCACCGAGTTCATCTCCTCCATGACCGGGATCGAGTAGAATGCTAATACCTTCTAAACTGTTAGAACCTCTGGTGACGGGACTATGATTCAAAGTCAGAACTAAACTATTGCCTTGATAACGGACATCATAACCCCACTGTTGAGCAGACTTGAAATTGAAAATATAGTCTATACGTGTGGGAGTCGTCTGATACCAGTCCAAACGCTTCACAATCGGATTGTCATCAAAACGAATTGTATCTGTTTGTGCGATCGTATTATGTAAAGAAAGAGTCAAACTGTCATCATCTTGCTTAATAGTAATCGGCACAGGATTTTCTAAGGGAAAAATTACTTCTGTACGATTGCCTACTATTCGAGAAGTGACACTGCGAATCATACTCATCGGAGGTGTATTCGTGGGTAACACTTTAGTCTCTTTTTCTTTTATCCAACCACCATAGTCGAGTCTTAACCATTCTCCTTCTCTTCCTGTCACTGATGCTCTTGTACCTTTAGGTAAGGGGGTCAATCTCGAATAATTGGTACTTGCCCCAGTACGAGCAACACCTTGCTCACTAATAACTTCCACCACTGTTAACTGTTGAGGATTTAAAATATTGATTTTATTCCCTGTTTCTCTAACAATAGTTTTACCTTGATGATTCATGGTGAAAACAGGTTTAATATTACTCACTTGAGTCTTAAAATGGTTACATCCAGATACTTTTTGCCATGACTGGCTAATGGTTTTTTCTGGTTGATTTTTGGCGATTAATACGGAGGAGTTTGGGGGTAAGTTGACGGCTTTTATTTCAGGAGTTAAAGAAATTATTTGATTATTTATTTTGACTGATGTGGAGGCATTTTTAGGGGTAATAGCGGTAAAACAAATTAATTCATTGGGCAGTCTACTAATATTTGTTTTTGGAGTTAATAAGTTAGCTGATAAATTGTTAATATCTTTAGCTAATGGTTGATTATCTTTTCTGGTAATTGTTCGTGTGATTTGTTCTTTACCATAACGAATGACAATGTTATTTTTTCCCATTATAAGGGGAACACTAGGAGCAAAGTTACCTTGATTCGATCGCTTTATTTGTTTTCCATTAACAATAACATTTCCATCTGAAGGTGCTGAACCAATAATAAAAATAGAGTCTGATGTCGTCTGATGATTGACGGGAGGATAAACAATTTTCAATGACTGTGCTTGAGTTACTTCTGCTTGTACACTTAAACTTAGAGTTCCAACTATTAACCATGCTCCACTTTTATTCATTAACTGTTACCTTTTCAACTTCACAATGATTTTAAATTATATAGTAGTTTAGAGAACAGGAATTGACATCCTCCCAGCGTCGGAGACGCGGGATTCCTAAGAAATCTAGAGG
>JAALKG010000040.1 GCA_011088145.1 Cyanobacteria bacterium MH1_Bin12
GTGGTATTCATTTAGCAGCGATCGTCATTTGGCTTAATTGATGACACGCCCTAGGATCATCCTCTATTTTTTCTCTCAACCAGCGAATATGAACATCAACGGTTTTAGTATCTCCGAAAAAATCAGTACCCCAAATATTATCAATTAATTGCTGTCTATCCCATACTCTTTTGGGATAAGTCATAAACAATTCTAATATACGAAATTCCTTAGGGGAAAGATTGATTTGTTCTCCTCTAACCTCAACTCTACATTCTTGAGGAAATAGACTAATTTCTTTAAATTGACGAACTTCACTAGGATTAGAATACTGCTATAGATGGTAAGTCAAGAGATAACATAAGAACTCTCTAAAATTTTATTCCCTAATATCATATATATCAGAAAATTTGAACTTTGGATAATCTTAATTTGTATTTGCAATCTTCTTCTTAAATAGAAACAATTTTGAGCAAATTCACGTCAATCGAAGGACAACCCTTCGACAAAGCTCAGGGCAAGTGGACAAAGGTAATTTTGTTCATTAGCTACCATGAAAATTACTCATTTAAAGGCGGGGCTTGAAATCTTTGATCTTTTGGTCAGCTAATCGTTATTTCATGTTCACAAAAATGAGCTTTAAATTTTTTTGTAAACTTGACAAAATAAGGAAAATTAGCACTAATAGGTCTTCCTTGCCATTCTGTTTTTATGGAGATTAATTCACCTTCGAGACCTTGTATGTCGAAGGCTTCTTTTTTATGTTCAGGATGATGATAGATTATTACAGATTCTTTTACTTTTACACGATCGCCTATTTTCATAGTTGAGATTTTGAGCTTAATCAATTTATAAATAGAAAGACATATTGCCAAAAAGCAATCTTATTATTGTTACACATTGCGTCAGTTCTGGAAACCATTCTCTTTTTATATTATAAATTTTTAATACTTGGGATCAATTACTCCCTCACTTGTTCTTTGTCCTTAGGTATAGGTAGAATACTAGATGTGAAGTCAATCCAAATTTCTGGATAATTAATTTAATTTTAGATTGGTATTAGATCTATGACCCAAAAGTTTAATTCTCGTGTTTATATTACTCTTAGACCATCAGTATTAGATACTGCCGGCACTGCTGTCATGTCGGGATTGCAACAATTAGGTTATCAAGGGGTTGAAAATGTCAGAATTGGAAAATATATTGAAGTGACTTTATCAGCAGAAAATCAAGCCGATGCAGATAAACAATTAGATAAAATGTGTGATCAATTATTGGCCAATCCTGTAATTGAAAATTATGCCTTTGAATTATCCCCTGTAGAAGAGTAAATTAGTATATAGGTAATATAAATGAAATTTGGTGTAATTGTCTTTCCTGGTTCCAATTGCGATCGAGATATTGCGATGGTAACAGAGGGTATTTTAAATCAACCAACTCGTATGATATGGCATCAAGAAACGGACATAGACGATATCGACGTAATTGTGATACCCGGTGGCTTTAGTTATGGTGATTATTTGCGATGTGGTGCCATAGCTCGTTTTTCTCCTGTGATGAAAAGCGTTATTGGTCATGCCGAGGCTGGTAAATTGGTTCTGGGTATTTGTAACGGTTTTCAAGTCTTAACAGAAATAGGTTTATTGCCAGGTGCATTAATTCGTAATCGAGACATGCACTTCATTTGCGATCGAGTTTCTATTAGAGTAGAGAATAATCAATCAGTCTGGACAAAAGGTTATCAATCTCAAGAAATCGTCAACTTTCCCATCGCCCATGGAGAAGGTAATTATTATGCCGACGAAACAACCTTAAAATATCTAGAAGATAACGGATTAATTTTATTTCGTTACTCTAGTCCAAAAGGACGAATTGATGACCAAAACAACCCCAATGGCTCTTGTCAAAACATCGCAGGAATAACCAACAAACAAGGAAATGTATTAGGTATGATGCCTCATCCAGAAAGAGCAAGTGACATTGCCTTAGGTGCTACAGATGGTAAAGCATTATTTACGAGTTTATTAACCTAATTATTTATCTTGTCGATAAAATAGGACATTATTATAAAAGGACTTACGTGAAAATAAAATTCAAGTACCAGTTAAAAAAATGAAGAAAGCCCATGGCTGATAGCTTATAGCTAAATATCTCAAAAACTTAAATGGAATATTTCTTATTTGCCACCTCCTAGTATTGTCCTTTATTTCCCCTCCTTAGCATTAATTACCGAAACCAATGTTCCCCATGAAGATAATATTTCTTATTTTGGCAATGGCGATGATGAAGCCCAGATGGTTTATAATTTTGCTCTACCACCGCTAGTACTTCATAGCTTTTATCGTGAGGATGCCACTGAACTTTCTCATTGGGCAAAAGATTTAATTCCACCTTCCAAATTAACCACCTTTTTTAATATTCTCGATACCCATGATGGGATAGGTTTACTGGGAGTAAAAAATATTCTTTCTACAGAGGATATTGATTATATTGTCCAAACGGCAAGAAAACATGGAGCTTTTATTTCTTACAAGGCTGGAGGCAATGGAAAACAAGAACCTTATGAAATCAATACAACTTGGTTTAGTGCTTTAAACTTAGATCATAGTAACGAAGATATTGCTTTTCAAGTAAAACGTTTTGTTGCCTCTCGAAGTATTGCTTTGGCGTTATTGGGAGTTCCGGGGATTTATTTTCATGGTTTGATTGGTACTCGTAATGACATTGAGACTGTCCGAAAAACAAAATCAAAACGAGATATTAATCGTAAGCAAATTAAGACTGAAGAAATTTTGATACCAATAAGAGATTCAAAATCGAAACTTTCACATATTAACGAACAACTTCGCCAACTTTTAGAAATTCGAGTATCTCAAAGTGCATTTAATCCCAGTGGAGAACAAAAAGTTTTTACCCTAACACCTGGTATTTTTGCAGTTTTACGGATTTCACCCTCCCAAGAAGAACATATTTTGACTTTAACTAATGTTGCTAATCGAGTTTGTCAAATTGAGATTCCTCTGGCTGAATTGGGAGTTGAAGAAATTAACTGGTATGACTTAGTGGGCAACAGAGGCTGGATAGCTAATGAGCGTAGGTTGACACTCACTCTTGAACCTTATGATGTTTTTTGGCTTATTCCTTTTGTTGAATTAGAAAGGGATATTGAAAAATAGGGCGTTATGTTAAGCCTTAAAGATAATTGACAATTGAAAATGCGAATTTGGGGGTATTTTTGGTATTTTTTGAGGTAAATTTTAGCTATTAAGCATTATTCGTAAAGATTTCATATTTATTCAGCAGACCCTACATAGCTCAGATAAAATCCCCCTGAATCTCCCTCCTGTCAACCTTTGTAAGGGAGGATGGTAGAGGATGCTTCGTTATTGTTTGGCGGGAACTTACAAGTCAAAACTTTACCTCATAACTGATGTTACGCACTTAACGTTTTTGATCTGGATTTGTTAACTATGACACAGAAGTACCCAAAAATTTGTCACCTATTTCTATCTATTAAGTAGCATTATATCTGGTAGAGGTGTTGTCTCGTTTCTAGAGGTCTTTTGCGTAACATCAGTCAGTAATTATAGGAAATACTGAGATAACATTATCTAAGGAACAATCAATAATATTATTCAGTCTAACAACATATGTATTGATGAATTTATATTTATATCATTTTGATTGATTCCTAAGTACACAATTCTATTTTTTGTTTGCTTTTTTAAATCTGTGATTTGTTTACATTAGAATTTGTACATCCTCGGCTTGAAAATTGTTATATATAGATAAATAATCCTAAATAAATCCACCTATTAACATTTACCATGAATCAAAAACAAAAAAATCGTCCGCTTCCATGGATAGTTTCTTTCTTTTTAGCGTTGATTTGTGCTGTGGAAGTTATTCCTCTTTCAGCAAATGCGATCGAATTTCCGACTTCTCCCAAAAGAAATTCTCCTAGAAGTACTGCTGCTGGAGGAAGAAGAGGTGGTTGTGTGGTGGGGCAATATCCCATTCAAGCATTTACACCTAATAACAAAAACTATATTAAAACAGTCTCTTCTCAACCTGAATGGTTTGTTTATCATTAATTAAATTCCAGGTTTGCAAACATTATAATCCTCATGAGAGACAACTGCCTCAGGAACAACAAAACTGCCATTATCCCTACAAATTAATCGGTAATGCCGTGTTACAGGAATACTTATGATAAAGTGATCGTGTCTTAGTCTTTTTCCTCTAAAATAAGTATAACAAGTGTTATTTTGCATATCTCTAATAATTTGTCTAGCTTTAATGACAACATTCTTGGGTAAAGAACTTAAGTCAATCATGTCATTGGCAAAACTTTCTTTCCAAGCGTTTTTTTCTTGTCTTTTGTTGTCTCTAAGACTCTGTTTTTGAACGCATTTATGGCATACTTTGCCGTAACCAATATGACCACAGGTAAACTTTTTCTTTCTTCTAGACATATTTTTTGCCTCCATAAAAACTGATTTTGTTTAACTATCAGAGAATCTGTTAACAATGAATTAAAGAATAATCATTCTTCATCTCAAGTTAGAAGCTGTGAAAAAAACCACAAGATAAAATTTTTCTTTTTTGGTAAGAAAAAGCTTATATCTCTATTTGTTCAGGTTGAATATTCTTGTTTTATCTACATAATTTTTAAGATATTTACTATTGATAAATACTATGATTTGGTCAATACTCTACTTTTCTTTAACTTTCTTGATGAAAAATCATCTGAGATATATTTTTTGTCTTATGAGTAAATAAAAATATGGCAGTGACAGTAAAGTAAATCTCGATTATGTTCGAGAAAGTTTTATTTATGGTAATAACTACCATTACAACTACCAACTTAAAATCATCGTTATCTTTTTGTAATGCCTATCAGTAGAACCATCAAATTAAATTTCAAATATTTTAGTTTTTAATGGCTTTAGCCTTCAACCGAAAAGGGATGTCAATTCCAAAAGATTGACGATAAAGCCTATTTGATTTAAAGTTGACTGACTTATTGCTTACAAAAAATTGTCATTCAACTCATACTCAAATATGAATAAGTAGAGGAAAAACAATTCAATAAGGTAATTACTTATTGATAACTTAATTAATGTCGAATAGTCTTAATATATGGAAAAGCCCTTGAGCATTGTAATCTCTCAGAATATTACTTTTGCTTTTTACTTTTATGATAACAGTTATCCTCACAGTTTTAGAATACAAGATAAGTTTTATTAATTACAAATATTGTTACAATTTATTAAGAATAATTTTCAGAAAACCGCAGAAAATTCAGTAGAAGCAAATAAATCAATCTAAAAAATTGAAATCAAATATACTAAAGTACATATATTTTTATACTACTTAATGATTACCTGATATCAACAATTAACAATCAACATAAGTTATTTATGAAATAAATTTTGCGATACTATTTTCCCATATTTACCTGTACTGATTATATGACGATCGCGATCGAATAAAATAGTTCCCACTTGCACAGAAAAATTACTACTTTTACTAACATATTTTTCGGCATTTTTTTCAATTCTATCAGCTATAAACTGATATATTTTCTCTTCCCAAAAAGTCTTATTTTTAAGATCAAAACTTCTAAGAATTTGTAAAGCATTTTCTGTAGTTTCCGCTTCAAATAACTGAGAATAAAGATGATTTGGTAAACCTAAATAAGCACAAATACCAGTCAAAATTTCTAATCTTGCATCGGCTAATTTATGGTGAGTATGAAAAATATTTCCTGCTAATTTAATTAACTTACCGTGATAACCTAATAAAATAACTGATTGAACTTGTGCTTCTGCAGCGGCTACTAACATTGACCCTAGCCAATTAGCTGTCTTAATTAATTGTGCAGAATTAAAACCTAACTTGGGTGCTAAATCTAGACCATTTTCTCCAATACAAAAAACAAGAGTATGGAAGTCTTTTGCTTTGGTGATTAATTCTTGTTGATAAATATCTAATTGTTCTTTACTGGTTAAAGGTTGAGCAATACCGCTAGTACCAAGTAAAGATAATCCTTCCACCACACCAAAAGCAGAATTAGAAGTTTTAATAGCTAGTTTTTTCCCTTCTGGTAAAATAATTTTTACTTCTAATAAACTATTAGTTTTAAGATTAGTTAATAAATTTTGTTCTAAGAGTTTTTGGGCATAATTATAAATAGCTGATTTTCCATTTAAAGATGGAATTTTACCGATGCCTTCTCCTCCTTCAATTATTACTTTTTTTTCTGAATTATCAGTTAATTTAACAATTGCCCAAATAGGAGTATTTCTCGTTAAATCTAAATTATCACCGGGGTCAGATTTGGTAACGGCTAAAGCTTCATTTTTACCTATTTTAGCGACTTGTTCGATCGAGATTGTAACTATTTTTTGAGGATTAATTAAATTAATATTAACTGCATTTTCTTGATAATCATTTTGTAAATATTGCAAAGCAGCCACAGCTGAAGCAGTAGCAAAAACGGGGAGAGTATAACCGCTGCGTGCCATAAATAATTATCAATATTGTGCTAGTATTTGTTTCATTTTGACGATCGAGATTGGTTTAGTCATATAATCATTCATCCCAACTGATAAACATTTTTGTCTATCCTCAGCAAAGGCATTAGCAGTTAAACCAATTATTATTGGTTGATACTGATTTTGACGACGAATGACTTGAGTTGCGGTTAAACCATCCATTTCGGGCATTTGTATATCCATCAAAATTAACTCATAAGGATTTTCTTCTAATTTAGCTAATGCTTCTAGACCATTATTAGCTATCTCTGCTTGATAACCTAATTTTTTTAAACTTAATAAAGCAACTTTTTGATTAATTTTATTATCTTCAACTAGTAAAATTTTAGGTGACAATTTGTTGCTGGGATTGGTCTTATTTTCTATCGGGAAATCTTGCTCAACTGAAGAAGAAATAAAAGAAGTAACTAAATTCGTTTTTAATTGAATAGTAAAGAAAAAAGTCGAACCATGTACATTACTATTTGTTTTCATCGTCCAATCAGAAGGAGGATTACCTGTAAGATTACCTTTACTTTCTACCCAAATTTGACCATCCATTAAATCGACCAAACTTTTACAAATAACTAAACCTAAACCTGTACCACCAAATTTACGAGAGACAGAAGCATCTCCCTGAGAAAAAGGTTTAAACAACTGAGCGAGAATTTCTTTACTCATACCAATTCCCGTATCTTCAATCGAAATTAATAGTTCTAAAGTATTATCGACTAATTTTTGTTTTTCAACCACAGAAATAGAGACATTACCATTATCAGTAAATTTAACAGCATTACTGACTAAATTAAGAAATATCTGTTGTAATCTTACTTTGTCCCCAATCAATTGAGACTTTAGGGATTTATCTATATTGTAAGTAAGTGTGACATTTTTATCGATCGCAAATTTCTGTAACAAATGAACAACTGATTCTAAGATATTTTCTAGAGAAAATGAGCGTTTTTCCAACTCCAACATTCCCGATTCAATCTTCGAGAAATCCAATAAGTCATTAATAATAGTCAACAAAGCATTAGCACTATTAGTCAAGGTTTCTAGTAAATCATTCTGCTCTTCATTTAAAGTAGTCATGGATAACAACTGAATCATGCCAATTACTCCATTCATGGGAGTTCTAATTTCATGACTCATATTCGCTAAAAATCTACTTTTTGCCTGAGTCGCAGCTTCAGCGGTTTCTTTGGCTTGAGCTAAATCATTTTGCACCTGTTTTTGTTCAGTAATATCTCTGGCCACACCCACTAATTTGGTAATGTGTTCATCTTCTGACCAAATGGGAGATTTAATCGTCGAAAATAGTTTTATTTCTCCATCATGACGGGTAACAGATTCTTCTGGAACTATAATAGTCGTTCTAGTTTGAAAAACTTTAAGATCATCTTGAAGATAATTTTGAGTAAAGCTAGGATCATTAATAGAAGAGTCGATAATACCTTGTAATTGTTCTAAACTCATACCATAATAGTCTCGAAAAGATTTATTCCCCCACACTATTCTAGATTGGGTATCTTTCACAAATACCATATCTGTAATGGCATCAAGAATTTGTTGGTACTCTAATTCGCTTTGACGACGATAAGCTTCTGCTTCTTTGATTTTGGTAATATCTCGAATCACAACAATCGCATTTTCTGAGGAGATGGCAGCAAATCGAGCATCATAAAACTTTTCTTTCTCCCCCGTTGTCAAACTATATTCTAAATTCACCGTAGTTTTGGAAGTAATTGACTTTTGAATCCCTTGATTAATTTTTTCTCCAACTGGAGAAGGTATGATATCTTGTACATTTCGGTGAATAAACAACTCAGGTGAAGTGTCTAAATCATTTAAATTATTTGCCTTAAAATCTTCGATCGTACCATCAGCCTTAACATAGAAGAGTATATCAGGAAAAGCTGTGAAAATCGCTTCCATATATTTGTTAGCCTGATAAAGCTCTTGGGTAATATTTTGTTCTTGGGTAATATCTTCAACTACTCCAATAATTTCTAGTGGTTGTCCTGATTTTTTTCTCAAAGATGCTGTTATTTTCAACCAAATCAAACCATTATCTTTTGTAAAACAACGTTTTTGAATCGTAAAATTATTAATTTCGCCATTTAGTAATTGTTGCCATGAAACTGAATGTGTTTTGCCTTGTTCAAAATAAGTAATATCTGTAAGACTTTTTTGTTTTAATTCTTGTTTGGTATAACCTAACATCTGACAGAATTTATTATTTACATCTAAAAATCGTAAGTATTGATTAGTATAAATAATTCCCACTGCTACTTGTTCATAAATACTGTTATATTTGTCTTCTTTATCTTGTAAAGTGGTTTCTATCTCTTTTAATTCACTGATATTTTCTCCTAAAGATTCAATGGCAATTAAATTTCCTCGTTGATCAAAAACTCCCTGATGAATCCATTCTGTCCAAATTAGCTTTTTATCACTACTTTGTTGGCAATTTTTAGTAGTAAAACTACTAATTTGTGGAGTAAGTTCTGATATTTTTAATGTGTTTGATAAATTATTTTCTACTATATAATTTATCCATTTTGTACCTAATATTTTTTCTTCTTCATAATCTAAAATATCACAAAAATCTTCATCAATAAAAGTTATTGTTGTATCAGGAAGCGATCGCATTGTCAAATCTGATAAGTCTTCGAGTACTTGATGATATTTATTTTGATTTTCAGCCAGTGATTCTTGTACTTGGGCAAATTTTAAGCTATTATTCTCAGAAATTTCATTAAACGCATGAGTAAGATCATTTAATTCTCGAATGGGTGTGTCTTCTGGTAATAACTCTATTGTTTCTCCTTCATTTATTTGATTACTCGCATCACAAATATTTAATATAGGTTGAGAAATATATCGAGTACTGATTACCCCTGTAATAGTGGCGACAATCAAAGTAATCACGCATAAAATAATCGTATTGTTACGATTGACTTCTATTTCTGAAAAAAACTCTCCACGAGGAAAGGTAATGATAACTAACCAATTTAAATTTTTACTGTCTTGATAAGGAATAATTTTAATCAAATTATTTTTATCTGAAATACGTATTTCTTCATTAATTAAAATTTGGTTAAAATTACCATATTTTTGATTAATACTTTCAACTGTAGACTTAATTAATACATTATCTATATCTTTAATTGATCGTCTTTTATTTTGCTGATTTATTAATGATTCTTCAATAGAATTTGCCACTAATAAACCTGATCTTTCAATAATAAATACCTGTCCTGATTTTAATGATAATTCTTCGTGTAAAAAGTCACTAATTGAATGAATATTAATTTTAATATTCAATGTACCTAAAAATTTATTAGATTGATTATAAATAGGTGCATTATTAGATAGTATTATTTGATCGAATCGTCCATTGTGATCATTAAAAATCTGCCAATCAAGAGTCTTTTTTTGATCTTGTGCTGAAGTCGAAAATTCCCCAAAATTATTAACTTTCGATTCTGGTAAAGATAAAGGAGTATTAACGATATTGCCTTGTTTATCTATCGGATAATAAACTTCATCAAATTGAGGTGCTTTGATTTCTCGCACTAACATTTGATCATTCACATAACCAACACCAATTAATTCTTGTTGTTGATTGAGATAGTTTATATCTAACAAATTATAAGTTTGTTGTTGTTTACCAAAATACTTTGCTAATTTATCAAAATCTTGGATATTAACCAATTCTGAAACGAAAACTTTTTGATTTAATTGATTAACTTGTGAGGGTATTTGTAAGTAAGAATCTAAATATTCTTCTACTTCATTGCCCATTTTTTTCAATAAATCATCGGATAATTCTTGAACTGCTTTTTCGCCACTACGATAAGAAAAATAACCGACTAATGCCACTGACACGATTATTTGTAATAGTACAGGAATTATTAAGATCGATCGCAAGGGAATATTTTTCAAAAATTTTACTTGATTATCTTTGAAATTTAACACTAGAACTATTACCTTTGATTTGATCCACAATTACTGTCCCTTCTTAAGCATACCATTACCATCTTGATTTTTTCTCAGTGCTATTATGAAGTAATCATTAAGTTATGATTTTACAATTTTGCCCGAATGAAAGAAAAAATTTAATGACAAATCCTTAATAATCAGGTTATTTTCTTTCCGCATTTTATATTTTGCTACCCGACTATTCTTCAACTGAATATTGAAAAGGGAAAGAATCTTGTAATTGAATTAATTCATCTCGATGGGCTTGAATGGTGATTATAGTATCAGTTGATTTTTCAACCTCACTATCTAAACGAAAAGCTACCTGTTCAACTCTTGATGAACCTTTCCAATAGAAAAAACCAGCAATGGGAGCTAAAATTAATAGAGCTAAAAATGTGGTGGATTCGGTAGAAAAAAGCATCGATAATACCAAGGCAAAACAAAATAAACCACAACCTGCTAAAAAACTGAGAAATACCGTTAAAAAGATGCTCGGTGAAACTAAACCTTCTAAAGTTACTTTATTTGTCTGGGTATCGATCGCTTTTACCTGATAAGATCTATTGATAAAGTAATCTCTTAAATAACTTAAGATGTTATCCTCAGTATCTTGACATTTGAGAGTCACAATTTGGGTTCTGTCTTTAATGCTTCCTCTGAGAAAAAAGAATAAACCGATCATTAATAGTATGGTTAAGATGAAAGTCGATGTCATTGTGATAACGAATAATTAATAATTAATAATTGAACTCTAAATAAATTACGCCATAAGAGTTACCCATAATTGATAATATAACAATTATGGTAATTGTTAAGAAACTTTACGATGTTTATTTGGGAGCATCAGATTTACATAATGATCTTCGTTCAATTAAATTTATGGATAAGCAAGAAAAAGTTATTGTCGTAGGTGGAGGAATTGGTGGCTTAACCACAGGAGCATTATTAGCCCATTATGGTTATGATGTTACCATTTATGATCAAGCGATCGTCTCTGGAGGATGTGCTTCAACTTTCCAAAGGAAGGGATTTACTTTTGACGTGGGTGCTACCCAAGTTGCAGGTTTAGAAGAAGGAGGCATTCACCATCGTATTTTTAAACAATTACAAATAGATTTACCCCAAGCGACAAATTGTAATCCCGCCTGTGCTGTTTTTTTACCTCAAGAAACACAACCGATTATGGTATGGAGAGATAGAGATAAATGGCAAAAAGAAAGAGAAAAGCATTTCCCCAATAGTAAAATCTTCTGGCAGTTACTCAATATATTATTTGAAGCTAGTTGGAGATTTCAAAGTCGTGATCCCATTTTACCACCACGAAATCTGTGGGACATAGGACAATTATTGCAAGCGTTACGATTAGACACTTTGGTAACTGTGCCTTTTACTTTTATGAGCGTTGCAGATACTTTGAGATTGTGTGGTGTAGGTAATGATAAGCGATTAAAAACTTTTCTCGATATGCAATTGAAATTATATTCCCAAGTCGATACGAAAGAAACTGCCTTATTATATGCGGCAACAACCTTATCGGTATCCCAAGCACCCCAAGGATTATATCATCTACAAGGTAGTATGCAAGTTTTAAGCGATCGTCTAGTGGAAGGATTAGAAAAATATGGTGGTAAATTACAAATGCGTCACCGAGTAACAAATATCCAGACAAAAGATGGAAAGGCTATTGGTATCACGGTAAAAAATCTCAAAACAGGTGAAATTCGAGAGGAAAAAGCTGATTATATAGTTGGCAACTTAACAGTTAACGATTTAGTTAGCACTACCGATCAAATGACTACGGGCTATCGTCAACGAGTAAAAAAATTAGCCGATGCTTCTGGTGCATTTGTTATTTATCTAGGAGTAGATATCTCTGCAATACCCGATAATTGTCCTCCTCATCTACAATTTCTCTATGATTATGACAAAGAAATAGGAGAAATGAATTCCCTGTTTGTTTCTGTGAGTAAATCAGGAGATGGTAGAGCTCCTGAAGGCAAAGCTACTATCATTGCCTCTTCTTTTACTGATATCAATCTTTGGTGGGATATTACCCAACAAGAATATGAGACGATTAAACAAGATTATACCCAAAAAGCGATCGTCAGATTAGGAGAATACTTTAATTTAACCCCAGAAAATATAATTCACCAAGAAACAGCCACTCCAGTTACTTTTTACAACTATACAGCCAGAAAAAAAGGTATCGTAGGAGGAGTAGGACAAAGATTAAGTACTTTTGGCCCTTTTGGTTTTTCAACTCGTACACCGATTAAAAACTTGTGGATAGTCGGTGATTCCACTCATCCGGGAGAAGGTACAGCAGGAGTGAGTTATTCGGCATTAACTGTAGTGAAACAGTTAACTAATGCTAAGCTTTAGGGGTTCAATAATCCTTAAAATTGATATTTGATTTTGAGTAAAGTTTAGTATCTGATGGGTAAGGATTAATGATCCAACAAATATGGTTTAAAATCTTATCTTGCTCATGAAGTGACTGCTTGCGCATTACAAGAAAATATTTTTGCCCATTGAATTTTGAACAATTGCGATATTGAGTATTTATGAAAAATTTAGCCTATTATTTTTCCTTAACAATAAGTATTTCCTTGAGTTTATTTATGAATGGTTGTGATCTGAACTCAACATCTATTATTGAATCAGGAAAAGAAAAAATTAATACTGTGTTGATAAATGAATCAGAAAAAGGACAAGATTTACCCATTTCAGCTCAATTATTGATTGATGACCAAAAAATTGATTTAGAAGTAGCTAAAACACCCCAACAGCAACAAATTGGATTAATGTATCGTTCTTTTTTACCTGATGAACGAGGAATGTTATTTATTTTCGAGGAACCAATCATGGCTAGTTTTTGGATGAAGAATGTTAATATTTCTTTAGATATGATTTTTCTTCGTGATGGGGTAGTAGATTCCATCGCTCATGAGGTTCCTCCCTGTGTCCAAGAAGCTTGCTCTATATATCGTTCTCAAGGTTTGATAAATGAAGTTATTGAGTTAGCTCAAGGTCGTGCTAAAGAGCTTAATATCAAACAAGGCGATCGCTTAGAAGTAGTTATGTTAAATTTAGATAAAAAAAATTAACTATCTACCAATAAAAAGTGTCAAATCGTGTATAATCGACTATCTGAAATAATTAATTTAGGATTTTATTTCGTTATTTATGACAGTTCACACCAGTGGAAAAGTTGCCACAACTAGAGTTGTTTATGATCGTTAAACTGGATCAGATAGTGTAATTTAATCACCAGTATTAGAAAATGTTAGACAAAAATTTTCGTCTAACACAATAAGATGTTATTTGTTCGTTTAGATAACTGTGACTCTAATCGAGACTCTCTTGCTGGGAAAAAGTAGAATAGTTCGTTTTTATCGGAAAATATCAAATTTACTTTTATTTTTGTTTTAATTGTGCTAGAGTGACCAACTGAAAAACAAATAATCTTAAATGATGAAATCAAAAAGAAATAATCTAAAAATAATGCTAAGGGCGAGTAAATTAGCAAAATGAAGTTGTGGGGTGTCGTCGATTATGTAGTAAAACTCTTAATTGACCATAAAAAATACTGATAAGCTACTCGCATTTTAAAAACTTTGGATTTTAAAAATAAAGTAAGACTAAAAGTAGATATCTTTGAGCAGAAGAATAAATTCTTCAATGATCTTAGATTTAAGACTGTCACATATTTCTATTGAAAAAATTTTATTTTATTTTTTTTGTATAGTATATTCATTTAATTTAACAAATATATGCCCACTCTTACTTACGCCCGTTTTATTAAATTTCTGCAAGAAGAAATTGACTTACCCCCCCATTCTATTGCGATGGCACAACGCTCGGTTGATGAGAATGTAGGCTTGATACCGATGGTATTATGGCAATATGGATTAGTCACTTTAGAGCAATTAGACAGGATTTATGAATGGTTAGAAACTATTTAAATGATTGATTTTCGTAAATTGATCATTCAAGCATTACCATTTTAATTTTCCTCACTAAATCTAGTTTTGCTCTACAATCTTGCCATTTCAAATAATAATTGTATAGTAATTTTAAACAATTCAACTAACTCTAACTCCTTATCTAGGGCAAATAGATCCCAATTTTATGGTGTGAAAATATTCCTTTTCACAAGCCCATTTATTACTTTTTTGCTCAAGCCCTATTTATGATTATTATCAATAAGATTAAAGTCTGTTTTTTAATATTAAAAATTATAAATACTTTCAAGATAAATCAGACATTAATAATAATAGAAGCGAACATAATATTGTAATATTAACTTGTCAAAAAGCTAATAAAAAATTAATTAAGCCTTCAATATTAGATAAAAAAGGGTATTCTTAAGAATTAATTATAAAACTCAACGATCGAGTATATTTAATAAAAGATGAGGTGCGTCAACCGTCATACCGACTACTCCTGCTTTCATAGCTGATATCATCACCTGAGAATCTGTGACATCCCAAATATATACAGGTAATGCGATTGCATTCCATTGAGATACCAAGTCTTGAGAAATGAAAGAAGCTGACAGCGAAATTTGATTAACTCCTATGGTTAAAGCCTTTTCCATCTTTTCTCCATCGCTTTGGGTCATCAGCCACTCCAGATTAACCTCAGGACATTGCTCTTTAATATTTTGTACTACGGCAAAATCAAAAGAAGTAAATGTAACACAATCAATTAAGTTCAGTCGTTGAACCATTTCTAACGCTTCTAACTCAATACCACTATCCTTAATTTCTAAAACTAAGTGAGTTTTTTGTCCATAAAGTTCTAATGTTTCCTGTAACAAGGGAACTTTAGCCCCATCATAGGCTATATCAAACCATGAACCTGCATTTAAAGAAACTATTTGCGACCATAAAGTATTTTTAACCAATCCCACACCATTAGTGGTTCTATCCAAATCTTGATCATGAATTAGAATGAATCGCCCATCTTTAGTCTTACGCACATCAGTTTCGATCGCATTTACACCCAGTTTTAAAGCCAGATCAAAGCTTTCCCAAGTGTTTTCAGGTGCCATAGCCGCAGCACCTCTATGTCCAATAACCTTCATAATCTCATTTTTTAAATAAATATTTTTTGTGTGAGCTAATATATAATAATTCTCATGTAAATGGGGTACAAAGATATGATCTGAATTAAAAATAATCTCAAATAATTACTCAGATTATAATATTGTTAATTTATTAATTATTTATTAACCATAAACAGCCAAAAATAAATAAAATGAAACCATATAATGTTTGTATCGGTTTAGCTTCACTATTTGCTCTAACTTTACCAACTGAGCTGGTATCGTCTCAAAATAAGCCAAATGTTAGATATGTTTGTTCTATTTTAGAGTCTAACTATACTACCATTGCCATTACTTCTAAAGGTCATATTCAAATGATTAAATGGCTAGATAAAAGTTGGGGAAGTAAATGGACTCCCAAAGATAGATGTGAAGCTGTTACCAGTAGATTTCAAACTCATAGTGACAAAGGTAATTTGAACTATGAGTTTGAAATCTACTGGTAAGATGAATGGTTATGATGTCATATGTGCCTCAGATATGAATGGTAATTGTCTAAAAAGTAGTCTTTTGGTTACTGTTAAGCGTGGGGCGGATTCAAATGAAACATTAAATCAATTGTTTGATGCTTCTGCAAAAGATAAGGCTGTGCCAATGAATGTACCAACTCCTCTTGATAAGAATAAAAGTGAGAAAGAAATAATCAAGATACAAAATATTTTGGATGATTCAAGTCGAATAGTTAAGAAAAACGTAATTACTAATCCATTTGATTAATGTGATCGCTTTTTCCAGAACAATCCTATTTGATTCAAATTATAAGAGTTCGGTAAACTATAGCAAAGGACGAGGGGCAAAGGATAAAGGTTAAAATCTAGACAGAGCAGTACTTTCAGAAATCATAAATGTCCTAATCAGCCCGTTCTTTGCTATATTTGGAATTGTAAGCCATATCAGCTTGGAATAACAAGATAATTAATGATTCATTCAAAGCCCAAAAATGGAATGAAACCTCTTCTAAATGGCTTATAGTTTATAGCTTATAGCCCATAGTCTATTATTCAATTCACAGGAAATATTCTTCACATCAGGGGTATTAATTAGTTTAAGAAACGGTTAAACAGAACCCGTCAAATTTTGTTAAGATAAACCATGTACAGTATTCACGCAACAAGTAGAATAAGGTAAAAAAGCCACATCAACAACATGAAGCATAACCAAAATAACTCGCTCATCGAAGGTGCTGTTACCGAAGCACAACAGTTAATCGTCAACACAAGCGATAAGCCAGAAGAAGCCTGTGGTGTTTTTGGAATTTATGCCCCCGAAGAGATCGTTGCCAAATTAACTTATTTTGGACTGTTTGCCTTACAACACAGAGGTCAAGAATCGGCAGGGATTACAACCTTTGATAAAGGTGAATGTCACTCTCATAAAGATATGGGTTTGGTCTCCCAAGTCTTTAACGAAAAAATCCTCGAAACATTAACAGGGCAGATTGCTGTTGGTCATAACCGCTACTCTACCACCGGTTCTAGTTTAAAAGCTAATGCACAACCTGTGACAATCTACACCAGAATGGGGACTTTAGCCCTTGCTCATAATGGCAATTTAGTTAATACATTAGAACTAAGAAAAGAATTAGAAAAAAGAAACTGTAAATTTATATCCACCACCGATTCAGAAATGGTTGCCATCATGATGGGGCAGGAAGTTGATTTAGGTAAGGACTGGGTGGAAGCAGCGAAAAGTGCTTTAAAATGGTGTAAAGGAGCTTATAGTTTAGTCATAGGAACACCAGAAGGAGTTATCGGGATTAGAGATCCTCAAGGTATTCGGCCTTTGGTGATTGGTAAGTTACAAGAAGACAATAATCCTGCTCGTTATGTTTTGGCTTCAGAAACCTGTGCTTTGGATATTATTGGTGCTGAATATATTAGAGATGTAGAACCGGGGGAATTAGTTTGGATTACCAAAAAAGGTTTAGCTTCGGTGCAATGGGCAGAAAAGAAACCGAAATTATGTGTTTTTGAAATGATTTATTTTGCTCGTCCTGATAGTGTGGTTCATGGGGAGAGTTTGTATGGTTATCGGTTACGTTTAGGGGAGCAATTAGCCAAAGAATCTCTTACGGATGCAGACATCGTTATGGGTGTGCCTGATTCTGGTATTCCTGCGGCGATTGGTTATTCTCGTGCATCGGGGATTACTTATCAAGAAGGGTTGATTAAAAATCGTTATGTGGGGCGTACTTTTATTGAGCCAACTCAGCATATGAGAGAGCATGGTATCAAGATGAAACTCAATCCTCTGAGAGATATTTTAGATGGTAAAAGAATTATTCTCATCGATGATTCGATCGTCAGAGGTACCACAAGTCGTAAAATAGTTCGGGCGTTAAAAGATTCGGGGGCAAAAGAAGTTCATATGAAAATATCTTCTCCTCCTGTGACTCATCCTTGTTTCTATGGTATCGATACCGATAGCCAAGATCATTTGATTGCGGCTACCAAAAAAGTTCAAGAGATTGCTGAGCAAATTGAGGTTGATAGTCTGACTTATTTATCCGAAGAAGGAATGTTAAAAGTAACGAAGGAAAATCCTGAGCATTTCTGTACTGCTTGTTTTAATGGTAATTATCCTGTGGATATTCCTGAGAATATAAAGCGATCGAAATTAATGTTAGAGTCAGCTAAGAGTTAAGAGTTTAATAAATTGAACTGGATTTAAAGTATTTAGTTCATTTTAATGAACGTAATCTATTAGCCTTGTCAATTCATTGCAAGGTGAAATTTAGCATGAATGGTTTTGTCTCGCCAACTTGAGAAATTGTTAATTAAGCTAACAATTCTTGGAAACGAGAATCATGGCGTATATTGTCAAAATCCTTGTCAGTTTCTACCATCTCTCGACATTTACTATCTAAATTAATCGCTTTTTCCAAGTTTTCTATGGCTAAATCAAGTTGATTTTGTAACCCATAACAACAGGCTTTATTATAAAAAGCATCGTGATAATCTGGTTTAATTTTGATTGCTTGGTTATAGGATGCGATCGCATCTTCTTTCCTTCCCAAATCCCCTAATGCAATGCCTCGGTTATTCCATGCCTCATGTAAATCTGGTTTAATTTTGATTGCTTGGTCATAGGATGCGATCGCCTCTTCTTTCCTTCCCAAAGACTGTAATGCAACCCCTCGGTTAGACCATGCCTGATGATAATCAGGTTTAATTTCGATCGCTTGCTCAAAGAATGCGATCGCTCCTTCATATTTTCTTAACCGTCTTAATGTAACGGCTTGGTTATAATGTGCTTGATAGAAATCAGGTTCAATTGATAAGGCTCGATCATACGACACGATAGCTTCTTCGTACTTCTTCAAATTTCCAAGTGCAATGCCTTTGTTATACCATATTTGATAGAAATCAGATTTAATCGATAAGGCTCGGTCATAAGATACAATCGCCTCTTCATACCCTCCCAACTCACAAAATTCATTTCCCAAATTCCCAAGCAATAAACCACTACTAAATTCTGGATTATAATTAGAACTAATTGACTGGGCTTGTGTAGAAGCTTGATTAAGTAAATCTAATTTGTGAGTTTTATGACTACGTTTTGATTTATAGAACAATGCCACAAATTTGGCGAATCCTGTTAGTTTACCTAAATATTGAAAGCAACTCTTTAAAGACGATTCTACTTGTTTTTTGGTAAGACCAATATTATTTAAACCTTGATAGTCAATTGTATCAACATCTAATAAAAACTGCCTAAAAGACAAAAATGGTAAAATATTTTGAATGAGTTTATTAATTTTCTGTTTTAAAAATAATTGCTGATGATTCTCTTCTAAGATTATATTCACAGGTATTTGCACAATTTGATCTTGATTAAAATAACGGCTGGTCAATAAATAAGAAATCAATTCTACCTGACAATTATCAGTGTTTCCATAAAGAGAATGATTTGACATCCTCCCAGCGTCGGAGACGCGGGATTCCTAAGAAATCTAGAGGTT
>JAALKG010000041.1 GCA_011088145.1 Cyanobacteria bacterium MH1_Bin12
ACTTAGGGGTATATTCTATCTTGTTTTAAGTTCTAATTGATGACACGCCCTAAGACGCATTAGGGTTGCCCATTTTATTGAGAGGAAAAAAAGTGAAAATATTTTCTCCCGACTCCTACCTCCTCTACTTATGTTGGCAAACAATATCAAAAACCTACCCTTCCTTATGAGGACTAACTTCTCCCCCTACAATCTAAGAAAATTTACTGCATCCAAGCTTATTCCGTGCTTCAAAGATTAAATGTAGTAAATTTTCAAGCTACAAGTTAACGGCAATAAAACCTAAATCTATATATTCTTGAACAACTATCTGTTTATTTGTCAAATAAGCACTTAAAGAGAAAAAATGTTTAATACGATTATCAGGTATCCTTCCTTTAAGTTCTAATTTGAAACTTCTGGCTTTGTTTCGATAAACGAAATTATTATCTAATACCTTAACAATAATTTTTTGTTGATATTTTGATGAATAAAGTACTTCTCCTCGAATCGAAAAATAATTGTTTGGCAAAGGAGAATTATGCTCATCCGATGGTAAATAAATACCTGCAATTTGCAAATGAATATCGTCAGTATCTGGCATCGTATGAGGATACACCACCCAATTTTGTACTTGCTTTAAATCCACATGGTTTTTTACTGCACTAATAGTTTTCCCTAATAAAACAGTATCAAATTGATGTTCATCTGATGTGGTCATTATCCCTTTAGTAAGAATATTTTTTGGTGAAGGTTCATATATACCTTGAACTACACCAACAGCACGATATTGAAAGGGATAATCAGGTATTCCTAGTGCAGGATGATCAATTAAATAATGGGAATTAGGAGTTGAGGTTGAAGAAAAAGTAGATGAGTTAGTAGTGTTCACACCGATGATTTAAAATGGGACTATTAGTATTGGAAACATTCATGGTACAAGTCATGAATTTCCAGCAATTATTTCTAACTACTACTTCTAGAGTATATCAACTAGATAGAAGAGAACCAAAAAAATGTAAATAGGGAGCAATGGTAATGAATACAGCAGAGTTACTTATTCAATGTCTAGAAAATGAAGGAGTTGAATATATTTTTGGCTTACCCGGAGAAGAAAACCTGCATATTCTCGAAGCATTAAAGGATTCTTCTATTAAATTCATTACTACTCGTCATGAGCAAGGTGCTGCTTTTATGGCGGATGTTTATGGACGTTTAACAGGTAAAGCTGGAGTTTGTCTTTCTACTTTAGGCCCTGGTGCGACTAATTTAATGACAGGAGTTGCCGATGCTAATTTAGATGGTGCACCGTTGGTGGCAATTACAGGACAAGTTGGCACCGATAGGATGCACATTGAATCTCATCAATATTTAGATTTGGTGGCTATGTTTGCTCCTGTAACCAAATGGAATAAACAAATTGTACGCCCTGGTATCACTCCTGAGGTTATTCGTAAAGCATTTAAAGTGGCGGAAGCAGAAAAGCCTGGTGCAGTACATATTGACCTCCCAGAAAATATTGCTGCAATGGAAGTGGAAGGAAAAGTTTTAAAGATAGACAATCGAGAAAAAATCTGTGCTTCTTATGCCAGTGTTAATAGTGCTGCTATTGCCATTGCTAAGGCGAAAAACCCTTTAATATTAGCAGGAAATGGAGCGATTAGAGCAAATGCAGCAGATGCTTTAACACAGTTTGCTACCCGTTTAAATATTCCTGTGGCGAATACTTTTATGGGTAAAGGGGTGATTCCTTATCTTCATCCTCTTTCATTATGGACTGTTGGTTTACAGCAACGAGATTTTATTAGTTGTGGTTTTGAGCAAAGTGATTTAATCGTTGCCATTGGTTATGATTTAATTGAATATTCTCCTAAACGTTGGAATCCAGAAGGAAAGATACCGATTATTCATATTGCTTCTACTCCTGCGGAAATTGACAGTAGTTATATTCCGAAGGTGGAGGTTGTTGGTGATATTGCTGATGCTTTGGATGAAATTTTAATTAGATGCGATCGAGTTGGTAAAATAAAACCGTTTGGTGTTTCCTTGCGTGGAGAAATTAAAGAAGATTATGAACAATATGCTCATGATGAAGGTTTTCCCATTAAACCCCAGAAAATTATCTATGACTTGAGACAAGTCATGAATTCCGAAGATATCGTTATTTCTGATGTGGGTGCTCATAAAATTTGGATGGCAAGAAACTATCATTGTGAAACTCCCAATACTTGTCTTATTTCCAATGGTTTTGCGGCGATGGGGATTGCGATTCCTGGTGCGGTATCAGCTAAATTAGTATATCCAGACAGAAAGGTTGTTGCTGTTACTGGAGATGGTGGTTTTATGATGAATTGTCAAGAGTTAGAAACGGCTTTACGAGTCAAAACACCTTTTGTGACATTAATTTTTAATGATGGTGCTTATGGTTTAATTGGTTGGAAACAAATGAATCAATTTGGCAGTACTAGTTTTGTCGATTTTACTAATCCTGATTTTGTTAAATTTGCCCAAAGTATGGGTTTGAAAGGTTATCGTGTCACCAGTGCTGCGGATTTAATGCCTACTCTTAAACAAGCTTTAGCTGATGATGTACCAGCAGTAATAGATTGTCCTGTTGATTATAGTGAAAATCTGCGTTTTTCTCGCAAAGCAGGAGATTTAAACTGCCCTATTTAAAGTAATTGATAATGATATTTTTTTTCTTCACTTGCATTTAACTATAAGCAAGATGCTCATTATCCTCATAATTTTTCCTTGGAAGAAAAGTCATGAGGAATTTGGAATTACCTATGCAGAGGTTTGAAATAAGGAGCTTGTATCCCAATTTTGTCATTATCAGAGGACTTTTGAAAAGTCTGGTTCACTTAAAAATGCCCCCTAGCCCCCATAATTGCGGGAACAATAGGATTGAAGGAGTGAAAACATAATATCTTATACTTATTCTTACAACTTCTTAACTATCAACTATCAACTATCAACTAATGAAAATAGCTACATGGAATGTCAATTCAATTCGCACTCGACAAGAACACGTTAAAGATTGGTTAGTGAATAATGAGATTGATATTATTTGTTTACAAGAAACAAAAGCAACAGATAAAGACTTCCCTATTCAAGCTTTTACAGATATTGATTATTACACTTATATTTCAGGACAAAAATCATATAATGGAGTTGCCATTTTTAGTCGTCAACCTTTGGAGGATTTAAAAATCGGTTTTGGTGCTATTTTACCTTCTGAAAAAGTAGGTATTTACGATGAGCAAAAAAGGGTGATTAGTGCTGTTATTAATGATATGAGAATCGTTAATCTTTATGTTCCTAATGGTAACTCTGTTGGCTCAGAAAAATATGAATATAAGTTAGCTTGGTTTGAGTTATTAAAAGAATATTTAACTGTCTTAAAAAATGAACATTCTCAAGAGTTATTAGTTTGTGGAGACTTTAATATTGCCTTGGAAGATAAGGATATTTACACTAAGAAAAAAGATAATCACATCATGACTTCTACCATCGAAAGAGAAACTTTACAAAGTATTTTAGATCTTGGTTTCGCTGATGTCTTTCGTAAGTTTACCAGCGAAGGAGAACATTACAGTTGGTGGGATTATCGTCATGGAGGCTTTGCCAAAAATAGAGGTTGGCGAATTGATCATATTTATCTCACTGAGAAATTATATGAGCAAGCTACAAATTGTTATATTGACATCAATCCTCGAAAATTAGAAAGACCTAGTGATCATACTCCTGTTATTTGTGAAGTTTAATTCAATCGTTGCGATTGACAGCGAAGCAATCTCAAAGCCTCATTGTTTCATATAAATGCGTAAGTCCTAATTTCATCACACTGAATCGTTAGTTGCCCCTTTTCTTTGCCAGAAACAACCTGAATTCGATGTTAAAAATATTGAATAATAAGGGTTTTATACTCAAAATGAGTATCAATTTTACTCTTAAATTCAAATGAATCAATTTAAAAAAT
This sequence comes from Cyanobacteria bacterium MH1_Bin12, assembly GCA_011088145.1. GTDB lineage: Bacteria > Cyanobacteriota > Cyanobacteriia > Cyanobacteriales > Cyanobacteriaceae > JAALKG01. The sequence continues at coordinate 3,962 of JAALKG010000041.1, forward strand.
ATCTCCCACCTCCCAACTCCCTTCTCATTTTCACGAATAATTTTATGTCGAACTGAGGTCAGAAACATTAACCTGACGGATGATTGATTCATATTTGCGGTTGACTTATTAGTCTTGTAACCAAGTCGGTGAAACATCACAAACCCTTATAATACCAGCAAGAGAAATCTTTTCGAGTAAAAGTTTATCAATCATGTCTTTGGTTTGTTGAGAGATAATTTTTTGCTGAGAATCTTCGACAAACTGTCGACCACAAGCTTTGCATTTATGATTTTGCTTGCGCTTATGGATGTAATCATTCTTGACCACTTCCTTTGATTCACAGCTGGGGCAATTTGGCATTTGATTGATATAGGTAAATAAAGCTTTCTTTGAGATTTTGTCCTCTTATCCTTACATCTGGACTACCAGAGTTTGGGCTTTGTTTGGGCTTAATTTTTGTTTAAGTACCATTATTACTTCCAGACGATTGATGGCTTATTGATTATGGGTTATGTTCCTTAGATAAATGAACCATATTTTTACTTCGATGCTTCTTGGAACAGTAAAGATTTTTAGGTAAAAATAATTTATCAGAATATATAATTTTCAATACATTTTTTAATATAAATTATTAAACGTTTTGAAGATCAACTAGAAGAGGAGCAATAATGAGTCTCAATGAGTTGCCAGGAGCCGAGATAATCCTGCCCGGACTGAAGGATCTTCACAATGGTGAGTGCAATACAATTGGAGCTTTGCTAGTTGCGATCGCAGCAACGCGCTTAACCAAGGCTGGTTTAAATATTCCCAAAGATCGTCTAAACCCAGAGCCTGAGATAGAGGGATTGAGCATGAATAAATTGGAGTCTTAGAGGTTCAATTGATTTTTCAGGTAGCATGGTAATGCGATCTTGTTTTCCTTTTCCATCCCTAATAATGATGCTTTTTTGAGCAAAATCTATATCTTTAACCCTAAGTCTTAATCCTTCCATCAAACGCATACCTGAGCGATAAAGCAGGCTCACCACTAAATGTTCAACTCCCTTAATCTGACTGAAAATATCCTTGATTTCTTGACGAGTCAAAACTACAGGTAAACGTTTTGGTCGTCTAGCTCTTTCTATATTGTCAATATAAGGTAAATTAACTTGAAGGACTTGACGATAGAGAAATAACAATGACGAAAGTGCAATATTTTGAGTTGAAGCGGCAACATTTCTATTGGTTGCTAAATAGGAAAGATAAGACCGAATTTCTTCTACTCCTAGATCTTGAGGATGTTGCTTGTTATGAAAACGAATATAATCCACAATATAGTACAGATAGCTTTTTTCAGTACTACGACTCATATGTTTGAGTTGAATAGTACGTCTAACTTGATTGAGAAAAGGAGAATTAGAAAGAGAATAAGAAGGGTTAGACATTATCCTGCAGCTGCGGTACAATACTATAAATAAATATAATTATACTACTTTTGCAGTACAATTATAAGTTAGAAAAAAAACAAAATGGATAGTGCAGCAAAACTAATTAAAGCTCTTTCATCGCTGATGTGGCCAATACTTGCCATGTCAATAGCATGGTTTGACAGGTAAAGGCGGTTCGCCAGGGTCGACCGCCAAAAGATATTTTATTGTTGAACGGAGTACGATAATGATTGACACAATACCAGTAAGTTGACCAAAGAAGAGAAGCACTGGATTATTGACCATCCAACGATTCGTGTAGCAAGTGAGCTGGACTGGCATCCATTTGACTATATGGAGTACGGGAAACCAAAAGGTCTGGTGATAGACTATATCCGGCTTATCACAGAGAAGGCCGGTTTAAATATCGAATTTGTCAACGGTTATTCATGGGCTGAATTACTGGAATTATTTAAAAAGAGACAAATTGATGTCATGCCTACTCTCTATCATAACGAGGAACGCGCCAAGTTCACTCTTTACACAAAACCTTATTACCGGGCAAAGCTGGGCATTATGGTGCGCAAAGACTCCGACCTGACCAAGTCTGATTTATACAAAGTAAAAGTAGGTATACAGGAAAGCAATGGCAGCATAAAGATCGTTGAACAACGACTGCCGCAGCTAGAGATGGTACAAGTCCCTTTTAATGTAGATCTTGTGACACAACTTGCCACCAAAAAGCTCGATGCCATCATCGGGAACCCCTATGTGTTTTATTATCACGCCAAAGAGGAACAGATATCAGATATAAAACTACAGGGTTATATTGATATGGATTCAATGCAACAGGTGGATACATCCTTCCATATTGGTGTTAGAAACGACTGGCCGATTCTTCATTCTATTCTTCAGAAGGCTATGAACGACGTAACAGAAGAGGAGTTCGCCACTATTGAGAAAAAATGGGCAAGCGTCAGAGTTGGCGAAACTATAGATTGGGTGCTAATAGGGCAAATTGTCTTCGTGATCCTAGCTGTAGTGTTGTTTCTCTTTTGGAGCAACAGAAAGCTTAAGCAGATGGTAGACGTAAAAACTCACGAGTTAAGAACATTGAATGAATCCCTCGAAATGCGCGTAGAAGAGCGGACCAATGAGTTGTTGGTTATGAATAAAGAGTTGGAAAGAATGGCTAATACTGATCCACTCACCAACGCTTACAATCGCCGATATTTTTTCGACCTAGCTGTTCACCATATGGAATTGGCGCGCAGGGCATCCAGTACCTTGAGCGTAGCAATGATCGATATCGATAATTTCAAAAGTATAAACGACCAATTTGGGCATGATGTAGGTGATCAGGTGATAAAATCTATGGTAAATCTAGCCACGTCATCAATACGGGCCAGCGACATTATCGCCAGATTTGGCGGCGAGGAATTAGTTGCGCTTTTCCCAGATACCAATCTTGAGGGCGCGCGGACGCTAGCGGAAAAAATCAGGTCACACATTGAAGCTACGTCACCAAATAACCTTATCGTATATACAGTTAGTATTGGCGTTTCTGAATTTACCTCAGAAGACAAGAAATTTGATCGCTTGCTTAAGCGAGCCGATGAGGCTCTCTACCTGGCTAAAAGAAACGGCCGAAATAATGTTAAAACATCAGAAGATCTGGGGGCAGCATGATGATTAAATGGGACGAAGGGATTAAATCTTCGCCAGATGTTAGAAGTGAAAATGGGGGGGCGCGAATTCGTTTCCCTGATGTGATTGAAACCATTCACATGGCAGACAATAATCAAATCGAACACACGGTTAATGCTGGCTTTTGATGGGTAAATCGAAAAGGCATCTAACATGCGCTTCCAGCCGACGCGCTAAAGGCGCGCGCGGCTGAAGCTTGGCGTTGGGCTTACTGAGGTAGTCCCGCAAGCGATTCCGGTTGCTTGGGACGCAAGGGCTTGTTGGGATCGCACTCGCTGCGATTGATATGGCACTTTGGGACTTGCTCGCACGTGTTCACAGCCTACCGCTTGTGCGACTGCTAGTTGGATAAGATGGGAAACATAGTGAAATAAAAGCACATTTTAACCATTATTTAACCGCCTTCGAGAAAAATAGTTGTTACACAAATTTACTCCCTTAACTTCAGAACACCAGACGTTGATGATGACAGTGAATTAGAATCGTACTCACTAGAGAAGTTAGTAATCAACAAAATTGGTAAGAATAAAGTCGTAAAAGCAATTATCGTACCCAGTATTTCTACCACAACTGGTTTCGATCGAGTATTGTTCCTCGCAGGCTCACTAGCGTCCATAATTTAATAGGATTTTATTGAAAAAGTTTTGAATTGTATAACTAATATAATAACAATCATTTTATAAATTCGGTGTAAGCAATTTGACAAAAATAAGCTAATAACCGAACAAGTACAATCGATTATTTAGCTTCCATCCAATTTGTACCAGTGTGAATATCAACTAATAAAGGTATTTTGAGTTGAATTATATTTTCCATACAATATTTGATTTTGCTACCTAATTCATCAATTTCTTCTGATGGTAATTCTAAAACTAATTCATCATGTACTTGTAATAATAAATCACCTTTATATTCACTGACAATTTTATCAACTTCTACCATCGCTAATTTAATAATATCGGCACTAGAACCTTGAATAGGAGCATTAGCCGCAGATCTTAATAGTTGAGCTGTATGGTAATTAAATTTAATTGTGGATAAATCTAACTGATTTATATTATTACTGGTTAATTTATCTAACTCTTGTTGAGCAAAATCAAAATAACGTCTTCGTCCTAAAATTGTGGTGACATAACCATTAATTAATGCTTGTTTTTTAACATTTTCTAAATAGTTGAAAACATTGGCATATTTTTCTTTATAAATCTCAATAAATTCCTGAGCTTGTTTGACACTCACTTTAACTTCTCTGGCAAATTTTTGAGCACCCATACCGTAAATAATACCAAAATTAATAGTTTTACCTAAATTTCGTTCTTCGGGGGTAATATCTTCTTTTTCGAGAATAATTTGAGCTGTTACGGTATGTATATCTTGATTATTTTGATAAGCTGAAACCAGAATTGGTTCTTCACTTAAATGAGCTAAGATTCTTAGTTCGATTTGTGAGTAATCTGCACTCAAAAATTGCCAATTTTTTTTGGTAATAAATGCTCGACGAATTTGACGAGAAAATTCACTTCTTATGGGTATATTCTGTAAATTAGGATTAGATGATGATAGTCTTCCTGTAGCGGTAACACTTTGATTATAATTAGTATGAATTCTTTTGCTTTCTCGATCGATTAAATTAGGTAAAGCATCGACATAAGTTGATTTTAATTTTGCCAATGTACGATGTCGCAATATTTGCTCAATAATGGGATGATCTGGTTTTAATTTTTCTAAAACTGCTTGATTGGTAGAATATCCCGTTTTGGTTTTTTTCGATTTACGTTTATCTAAGCCTAAAGTTTCAAATAAAAGGGTACTCAATTGTTTAGGAGAAGCTAAATTAAATTCCCCAAATTCTGCATAAGTATTAGTCTCGATCTTATCTAATTCTTCTGTTAATATATGGGATAATTCTTCTAAATATTCTCGATCAATTAAAACTCCAATATTTTCCATTTTTGCCAAGATTGGCTCTAATTTTAGTTCTAATTCAAAAACTTCTTTTAAGTCACTTTTTTTGGCTAATTTTGACTGTAATATTTGGGTAAGTTGCCATGTAGCTAAGACATCTAACCCACAATATTGAGCAGTTTTTTCAATACTCAGATCAGCGATCGTCTGCTCTTTGGTTATATCTAGGCTATCATAATCTTGGGCGATCGCTTTAATGCCATATTGACCAGATAAGCTACTCAATTTATCACTATTTTCTGGTTCTAAAACATAACTAGCCAGCATGGTATCAAAGACAACGCCTGTTAAGTTCAAACCATGATTAACCAAAATCAAGCGATCGAATTTAGCATGATGTAGTGTTTTTGGATATTTTTCATCCTCTAATATTACCCTTAATTGTTCTTGGATTTGCTCTAAAGTTAATTGTTTTCCTTGGGTATGTTTTACAGGAATGTAAGCCACTTGATTGGGTAAATTACCCCAGCAACAACCAATACCAACTAAATTAGCTGTTTTGGTATTCAAACCATCGGTTTCTGTATCCCATGAAGTAATTTTTACTTGTTTAATAATCTCAATTAATTCATCGAGTTTATTAATATCATCAATGATTAAAGTTTCCAGATTAATTTCTTTTTGAGGTGATGAAAATAAAGATAATTGTTGTTGATTTTCTGCCTTTGATTTATCTGAAGATAGTTCTAATAATTGACCACCAAGTTTAACTTGTATTTTATTAATTTGTTTAATTAAATTTTTGAGTTCTAATTGTTCTAATAGAGGTAAAATTTCTTGTTGATTAAAACCAGTAAGTTGATAATCATCAAAACTATTTTGTAAATTAATATCAGTAACAATACGTGCTAAAAATTGAGAATGATAAGCCTCTTTTTCTCCATTAATTAACTTAGTTTTAACACCTGCTTTTAACTTGTCTAAATTTTCGTAAACACTAGCTAAATTGTCGTATTCTGCTAGTAAACTACTCGCCGTTTTTTCTCCTATGCCCAAAACTCCGGGAATGCAATCGGATTTGTCTCCACATAAGGCTTTAAAGTCGATAATTTGCGTTGGTTTAACTTTCATTTTCTCCAAAACAGCTTCTTCGTCAAATGTTTCATATTTGCCGAAACTTCTGCCCATATATAGGACAGTTGCATTAGCTTGATCATCAACTAGTTGAAATAAATCTCGATCGCCTGATAGAATTTTTACTTGATAATTATTATCTATTGCTTGGGTGGCTAAAGTACCGATGACATCATCAGCTTCATAACCAACAGAGGTCACAATACTAAGATTCAAAGCTGTCAGTAACTGTTGTAAATTCCTTATGTCTTCGAGAAAATCTGTCGGTGTTTCTGCTCGATCTGCTTTATAATTACTGTCAGCTTCATGACGAAAAGTAGGTTGTTTTAAATCAAAGGCAATAGCAATGAATTGAGGTTGAACATCATTGATTATGGCAAATAAAGAATTGAGAAATCCAAAACAAACACTTGTAGGGATACCAGTAGATGTTTTTAAAGGACCTCTTTTTGCTTTTGCTAAGGCATAATAAGCACGAAAAGCTAGAGAATGCCCATCAATAATTAAAAATGAAGGACGATCGCAATTAGTCATAATAGTAATTCAATAATGTCAATGATAGATACGTTTATTTTGATTTTCTGAAAATTGAGATCAAATTATAATTAAATTAGGCAATAGACCGATACAGAAAAATAATGACAAAATCTCCACATTTGATTATTATGCCTTCTTTGGAAGTAGAAGTAAAAAACTCTGATCAATTGTTAATTATTAATTGTTTGACGATCATCTACAATATGATAATTCCAGAAATTAAAAATCATAACAATTTTCAACAATCATCCGAACAAGGCTATACTCTATGAGCAGAATTTAAGAATATAATTGCAGAATTGGCAGAAAATTCTCAGTTGTGAACTTCTGAATTCTAAAACTCTAATTTTATAGGAAATTATGATTATTATTGGTTTGATGAGTGGCACATCGGTTGATGGTATAGATGTTGCTGTAGTTGATATTCAGGGTAATGGCTTAGACTTAGAAGTCAAATTAATTGCAGGTGAAACTTTTGCTTATTCACCCAATTTAAGATCTCATATTCTCGAAGTATGTGCAGGTAAAGCATTGTCTATGGAAGATTTTACCAAATTAGATAATGCGATCGCTACAGAATTTGCCCAAGCTGCATTGAAAACAATACCTCAAGGAATCAAAGTTGATTTAATTGGTTCTCATGGACAAACTGTTTATCATCGACCACCTCAAGAAAATAAATTAGGCTATAGCTTACAGCTTGGTAGAGGAGATTTAATCGCTCATTTAACTAATATTAATACCGTCAACAATTTCCGTGCCGCAGATATTGCCCAACAAGGACAAGGTGCGCCTTTAGTGTCCAAAATAGATTTATGTTTATACGCAGATAAAACCAATAGTCGTTGTTTACAAAATATTGGTGGCATCGGTAACGCCACTTATCTACCTTCTACAAATACAGATAAATGGGAAAGCAAAATTTTGGGGTGGGACACAGGAGCAGGAAATGTTCTCATGGATTTAGCCATCCAACAATTAACCAATAATAAACAAAAATATGACCATGATGGTAACTGGAGTCGTCAAGGGAAACCCTGTCAAGACTTGGTTCGCAAATGGCTTAAACAAGAATTTTTTCAATTACAACCACCAAAATCTACGGGTAGAGAGTTATTTAGTCCCGAATATCTAGAGCAATGTCATCAAGATTCTCAACCATATAATCTTTCTCCTGCTGATTGGTTAGCAACTTTGACCGAATTTACTGTCGCTTCCATCGCTGATAGTTATCAGCGTTTTTTACCTTCTTTACCCGATGAAGTTATTCTCGCAGGGGGTGGTAGTTGTAATAGTTATCTCAAAGAACGTTTACAGGCTAATTTACCTAATTCTAAGTTACTGACTAGCGATGATGTTGGTATTAGTAGTGAATTCAAAGAAGCGATCGCATTTGCTATTTTAGCTTATTGGCGTATCCACAATTTTCCTGGTAATTTACCTACTGTCACAGGGGCAAAGAAAGACACAATTTTAGGTGATACATATTTAGTTCATTCTTAATATTTCCCTTGGTAAATTATTTAACACATGAAAAAATTTCGTATTGTATAGCGAAGGACAAGGGGCAAGGGACAAAGGGGTTGTACGGTAGTGGACGCTGATGGTAAAGGTACTAGCAATGTGCGATCGTCGGGACAACCCACCGTTTCCGACAACTACTCGAATATAAAGTTCGAGGTGCTTACCCCCAATCGGGATATGGCCGTGAAGATTTCCGATGAGGTTGCGGCGAAGTATTTCGAGGATTATTCGGGCATCATCTATCTTTGTGACGTGATGGAAGTGCTATACGCCCACAAGTTCTAACTCAAAACTTAGCCAATCAAACCCAAAAAGCTGGAGTCATGCTTCGGCTTTTTGGTCGTCGTGTTTCGGATAAAAAAAGTATTACTTAAACGCCATGTGCAACTAAATTTTAACCATTGATTTTAAAGGGTTTTGAAAATTGAATAAACACAAATTAACCTTAAAAGCCCTATTCTTTCGTTTTAAGTTGCACACCGCGTTTACTTACTATTAGAGCATCAATTTTGTTTTGAAGGATAGGTCGTCATATTCAAAATTCTAACAAAGCACTTTCTCTCCAAGCTCCAAGCTCCAAGCTCCAAGCTCCCAGCTCCCCTGCTATCATAATCAATCTATCATGTTAAACTTGACGGACTACTAGAATCATTATTTAGTTTAATGAATCTAGAGTTATCATTACCAGATAATCATTCCAAAAGTATTTTAACTGATAAACATATCTAATGCGATCGCTTTGATCATTAAATTAAGACAATTATTTATTTGCGAGAAAAAAGATCATCAATGATCAAGTTTGTCAGATAGTCTAGGATTACTTTAAAATTTGATGGTAATAATCAAATCTTGAAGATAATTTCTATTCCCATAATGGAGACGAACTAATTATGACTACTGCTGTTCTACTCGAAATACAAGTTAAACCTGAATCCATAGAAGACATGAAAGCATACCTGAAAGAGATTCTTCCAGATACCCGTGCCTACAAAGGATGTCAAAGTATAGATATCTATGACAATTTAGACAATACTGGTAATTTTGTCTTTTATGAGGTTTGGGATTCACGTCAACATTATGAAAAATACCTTGCTTGGCGTACCGAAACAGGAGTTGTTGATAAACTTGTGGGAATGTCAATGGGTGAAGTGAGCATTCGCTATTTCGATCGAGTTGATGCTTAATACTAATATACTTACCTGTAAGAACAATTAAGTGGCTGTTAAAGTAATATTTTATTACAGTGACAAAAGATTAATTTTGTTTTTAACGAATTAGTTTTCATCAACTCAATCCTATCTTAATAATTTTACATGATTATTTTTTCGCCTCGAATAGCATAATCTAATAACTCCATTGGGTGCATTATTTTAATATCCTTACCTTGTAATCTTAAATGTTTAGTTATTTGTAATGCACAACCAGGATTAGGAGAAGCGATAATTTCTGCTCCTGTATTTAAAAGATTACGAACTTTTAGCTCACCTAATTCATTGGCAACTTCTGGTTGCAACATATTATAAACCCCTGCACTTCCACAACACAAAGCTGCATCTAAAGGCTCTTTCAATTGCACATTCGGTATTTGCTTCAAAATTTGACGAGGTTGTACACTTATTTGTTGTCCGTGGAGTAAATGACAAGCATCTTGATAAACTATCGCAGTTTCTTTTTGAGTAACAGCACTTAAATCTGTAGTTAAACCAACTTCGGCTAAGAATTCTTGAACATCTCTAACTTTGGCCACAAAATCTTTGGCTTTAGTTGAGTATTGGGGATCATCAGCTAAAATGTGATGATATTCTTTGAGGGTATGCCCACAACCAGCCGCATTAATAATAATGTAGTCAACATCACTATCAGCGAAACTATCAATCATTTGACGAGCAAGACTTTGGGCTTGAGTTTCTTGTCCTTGGTGAGCGGGTAAAGCAGAACAACAACCTTGATTAGGAGGAATGACGACTTCGCAACCATTGGCAGTTAAAACTCTAACGGTGGCTTCATTTACTGAATCAAAAAATAATCTTTGCACACATCCTAAAATCATACCGACTTTATATCTTTTTTTGCCTTGAGAGGGAATTGTATAAGGATATTTTTTGCCGATCGCTTTTAAGTCAACACGAGGTAAGATTGACTCCATAGAAGCAATACGAGGAAACCATTTCAAGAAACCAATTTTTCTGACTAAAGTCTGCAAACCTGAAACTTGGTACAGCCATAATAAAGGTAAGAAAATACTTAAACGATTGGGATAGGGAAATAAGTTAAAAATAATGCTGCGAAGAAATTTTTCCCAGAGATTACGAGGTTGATTTCTTTCTACTTGAGGTCTGGTGGCGGTGATAAGTTGGTCATACTGAACCCCTGACGGACAGGTACTTACACAGGCTAAACATCCCAGACAACTATCAAAATGTGATGCTGTGGTATCATCTAAAGTCGCTTCGCCTTTGTTAATTGCATCCATCAGATAAATTCTGCCTCTGGGGGAGTCCATTTCTTTGCCAATGATTCGATAACTGGGACAGGTTGACAAGCAAAAACCACAGTGTACACACTGATCTACTAATTGTTGTGAAGGGGGATTTTTGGAATCAAAACCTTTATTGTCATTCGTCTCGATCGTCGATGATGTATTGACTGTATTCATATAGTTTATATTTGAGGATTTAAAATTGCAAGGGAACAAACAAGTAATAGGTGTTTAAGTATCTGAAACTAAAATTATTCATGACCTAATTAATAGTTTATTCTTTTATTCTCAGTTTTTTCAGACAAAATAAAATCTAAAGGTGGAATAGAGTCTTTGGTATATAGTTGAAGTTCTTTTCTTTGAGAATTAATTCCCTCTTGTTCCGTTAAGCTAATAATTAACTGATTATTTTCTTGTTGATATTGCCATTGTTGTGGTGAACAAGCTTGGGAATTTAAGTTAGACAAACTATCAGAATACTTTCCTCTTTGAGCATAACTTAATTTTGCCTTTATAATCTGTTTGGTCAATTCTCGATCGAGCATGGTGTTTCCTGCCATTGCCCAATATTTAACTAACATATCATTTGTCAGTAAAAACTGTGGTAAATTTGACCAAAATTTATTCTTTTTAACTTCTTGAAAATCACTCATATTAAAAGTACAAATATTACTTTTTTGTAGTTTAACTAGACTTTTTTCTAGATTCCTAATTCCATTTTTATTATTAATTTGTATGAATTTATAAGCTATTTTTTGAAAAGGCTTGATAAGCTTATTTTGCTCTTGAACTTCTTCAAATAATAAAGGGCTGCTTACTAACAGAAGTTCCAGATTGAATGCCTTAATCATATTCTCTGAAAAATTATAATCATAATTGTCTAATATGACTTGAGATTGAGGAGATAGATAATCAACTTGACGTATAATTCCATCTTGTAAGCTAGAAACAGTACGACTCACTAGTTGAGATATTAGATAAGGATATCTTTGTATTGCTTGATTGAGTTTTAATGAGCTTTCTAAAGTTGTATTAATTGTTTCGGTATCGCCTTTTTGATTATCAGCCAAAATTTGTAACAGAAAAATTCTTTGTAAGTCCATTAATCCTACAAAATTTGGTAGAACAATATTCAAAGGATTGGTTTTGTTAAAATCATTAACATCAAAATTCCAAGTAATCGTTTGTGAGGTAAGGATAAAGTCTTTTATTTGAGCAATTTCCTCTTGATTTTCGTTTAAATATTTTTGTAAATCTGTTGGTATAGTTTGAGATTGAATGGTATTTTTTAATGATTGACTTAAAATAAAATCAGTCAGTGAACTTCTAATTTTATTAAATTCTTCTTCTTTGGCTTGATCAACTTTTAAATTATTATTATTAACAGGTTTTAATCCTAAATCCACCAATAATAAATCTAATTTTTGAGAATATTTATTTGATTGACTAGGAGGAAATTGAGTAGATAATTGATTGATTTTTTCAATATATTGATCTGTTTGATGCTTATGCTTATGATTAACTAATTTATAGCTTAGTAAAAATACTAATAATATAATAAAATTTGCTAATAACAATTTCTGAATAGAACAGTTTAATCGTTGTTTTTTCATGGTCTGATTTTGATAGATTCTTTACTAATTAATTAATAAGTTAATTATCAATTATTAATTGTTTTTTAATATTATTCAATATCAGCAATTTGATTCAAATCTTCAAGAGAACCCTTAGTAAATTGTTGTGCGATAATGCCATATTTAGGGCCAAATATCATTGCCAAAATAAATAATATTGTCATCAAAACGACGATCGCACCTCCTGTTGAAACATCAAAATAGTAGCTAACATAAGTTCCCATCACGCAAGATAAAACACTACTAATTGCAGATATAATTAACATATAATCAAATCGATCTGTCAATAAATAAGCGATCGAACCGGGAGTAACTAACATTGCTACCACCATGATAATCCCCGCAGTTTGTAGAGCTGTGACGATCGTCAAAGCCAGTACAGAAAGTAGAGTATAATACATTAGTTGAGTATTCAAACCGATCGCTTTAGCATGGTTAGGATCAAAACAAAACAATAATAAGTCTTTGCGTCGTAATAAAATTATAATCAGAGTTAGAGAACCTGCAATTATAGTTTGAATAATATCAGCCTGAGAAATACCAAGCACATTACCAAATAGAATGTGGAATAAATCGACATTACTAGGAATTTTCGTAACCAAAACTAAACCGAAGGCAAAAAATCCTGTAAAGATAACTCCGATTACAGCATCTTCCTTGAGACGAGTTTTGGATTTTACATAACCAATTGCCACAGTTGCCCCAAAACCGAAAATAAAAGCACCGATGGCAAAAGGAATATTTAAAGCATAGGCGACTACCACCCCTGGTACTACGGCATGGGAAACCGCATCCCCCATTAATGACCAACCTTTAAGGGTAATATAGCAAGACAAAACAGCACAAACTATGCCAACAAAGGCACTAACCAAAATTGCTCGAACCAAAAATCCATATTGTAAAGGTTCAACTAACCAATTCCACAACGGTATCGCTCCTATTACGTGGTTAATCAGGTTTGTTTGCATTATATTTACTGACTTATTAATATCTAAAATTGAAATTTTCTTTAATTGCTGAACCTCATTAAGTCTTTAATTGTCAATTGTCAATTGTTAATTATCAATTGTTAACTATGCTGCTTCGGATTGATGATTAAACATGTGGTTAATACTATTGAGAGGTAAGCCACCAAAAGTCATGGAGAGATTTTCTTCAGTGAAAGTTTCCTCCGTTGTACCAGAAGCGAGAATGGTACGATTAAGTAAGATGGTGCGATCGCAAAAAGTAGCCACAGAAGCTAAATCATGAGTAGAAATTAAAATGGTATGACCTTCTACTCGTAACTGAATTAAAAGATCAATAATCCGCTTTTCCGTTTTCACATCCACCCCTGTAAAAGGCTCGTCCAATAAAATTACTTGCCCTTGTTGTGCCAATGCTCTGGCTAAAAACGCTCTTTTCCTTTGTCCACCTGATAACTCACCGATTTGACGGTCTCTAAACTCAGTCATACCAACTCTTTCAAGGCTTTCGTTTACCAAACGACGATCTTTACTTGTAGGAATGCGTAAAAAATTCATATAACCATAACGCCCCATCATCACCACGTCAAAAACACTAACAGGAAAATTCCAATCCACATCATCAGCTTGAGGCACATAAGCCATTAATTGTTTTTTCTGGGCTTTGCCAACAGATAAGCCACCAACAATAATCCTACCCACAGCAGGTTTCAAGAAACCCATAATTGATTTGAATAAAGTCGATTTACCTCCACCATTAGGTCCCACTAAAGCAGTAATCGTACCAGCTTGAACTCGACAACTAGCATTATAAAGAGCAAGTTTGGCATTGTTATAGGTAACACTAAGATTATCTACGGTAATATCAAGAGGTTGAATTGTATTCATAGTTTTTTCCTAATATTCTAAGTTCTGAATTAAATTGACCTAATCATTTACTCCTGCGAGTAAACCCTTGGTAATCAGACGAGCATCATATTCTAATAACTCCAAAAAAGTTGGTACTGGGCCATTTTCAGAAGATAAAGAATCCACATAAAGGTTTCCGCCAAATTTTGCCCCTGTCGCTTCGGCTACTTGTTTTTGCCCTTCATCACTAACAGTTGTTTCACAGAAAATAGTGGGTACATTATTGCTCTTGACCTCTTCGATAACTGATTGTACTTGTCGAGGAGTGAACTGTTGTTCGGCATTAATTGGCCACATATAAATTTCTTTTAAGTGATAGTCACGAGTCAGGTAAGAAAATGCTCCTTCACAACTAACTAAATAACGTTGATTTTCAGGAATTTTGGCTAAATCAGTTTTTAAACCTTGATCGATCGCTTTTAGCTTTTCACTATATCCATTAGCATTAGTATTATATATTTGTGCATTTTCTGGATCTATTTCCACAAAAGCCTTACGGATATTTTCCACATAAATCAAAGCATTTTGAGCAGACATCCAAGCATGGGGGTTTGGTTTATCAGTATAAGGGCCTTCAACTATAGGAATAGGTTCAATTCCTTCTGTTAATATCACTGATGGAACATGTTTTACATTTCCCAAAAACCTTTCCATCCAGCGTTCTAGATTCATACCGTTGTATAAAACCAAATCCGCCTTCTCTGCCTTAACTAAGTCACTAGGAGTGGGTTCATAACCGTGAATTTCGGCTCCAATACGAGTGATAGATTCGACGATGAGTTTATCCCCTGCCACATTCTCAGCCATATCAGCTAAAACGGTGAAACTCGTTAAAACTTTCTTTTTACCTTCTGTATTATCAGTAGAAGTATTTGTAACTGTTGTGTTATTACAACCGGTGAACAAAATACTCAAAAATATACTGGAAACTAAAATAGTTGTTTTTGAGAATAAAACTTGTGCCATTAACTCTTTTGCCCCAAACCTTTCATATTTCTTTCATTTTCATATTTCTTTCATAATATCTTATTTTTGTTCTAAAAGCTAGTGCGAAGAGAATGGAGAATCTAGAACGGGTCAAAAGAGCAAAGTTCAAAGGGCAAAGGGCAAAGGTAATTTTTGAAAATAGCACCGTTACTA
>JAALKG010000042.1 GCA_011088145.1 Cyanobacteria bacterium MH1_Bin12
ACTTTTGATTCAAAAAAGTTAAATGTCTTTACTCTTATCATGAAATATATTAGCTTACAAATTGAAGTGCAAAAATCAAGATTGATAATTGGTTGTTTTCTTATCGCAAAGTCAATTTACTTTATTTAAAAAATAAGTAATAAATGTAATCTTAGGTAAAACTATTAATTAATCAATTATCATCATTCAAATAAATAGTAATTATATCTGTGGGTAAACTATTAATTAATCGAGAATAAGCTTGGGTATAATAGGCTTTTAATTCAGAAGAGGTAATTGTTTGTTGCTGTTGTAAATATTCTAAAATTTTGTCGTCTTCCCAACCAAATTTATTTTTGGCAACAATTATAATTCTTTCTAATGGATATAATTTATCTAAAGCTTTTTCTACAAAATATTGTAATGGCAAGTATTTAACATTTTCTTCGACAAAATTGCTTGTTATATTTGGTGGCATTACCAGAATATCTTGTTCAGACAAAAACTTTTCTGTCAAAAACAGGATGCTATCTTTTAAGTCATGGGATTTTCTTAAAGAGATATTAGTGAATAATTCCTCAAAAATAAAATACCATAGTTGAACATAATATTTATCCACTAATTCTTGAGTCGATATATTTATGTTAATAATGTTTTCTAATTTATAATAGCGAAAAAATATGACCAGTAAATATCTAACTTTATAGGGTTCTTTTTTCCATTTTTTACAAACTTGAAAATCATCTAAAGCTCGTAAAGGAATTATTAATTCATGATTGATTTGAGGAAATATATTAACGAGATTATTCATATTTCATAAAAGATAATTTATATTAAAAATTTTTCTATAATTATCTAGAACATTATGGTCGAGATACCAACAATAAAATTACTATCAGAAAACAAAGAACAGTGAATATTGCTTAAAATGTAATTATTATCTCATAATAGATAAAAAACGTGATATTGGAAATGATATGATTATAGAAGGTAGTGTAGCTATTTTTGGAGCATTTTTGCCCGAACTAACCGATACTTTATTTTCTACACAAGGCATTATGGTAATGTTGTTGGTTGCTTATGGTGGTGCAATGTGGATGTTTTTAAGTAGTGCGCCCAAAGTTTATACTGTCATGGTGTCTGACATGAATATTGCTAGACAGTTTTATGAGGAATTATTAAATTTGCCTGTGGCCGATGTTCCTTTGCAATATTATTATGATTATGAACAAAGTATGGGAGCAGGTACTTTAGACCCTATCTATATGGGTTCTAGCTTTAGTAGTTCTAATGTTAAACCTCAAGAAGGACTTTGGTATCAATTAAAGAAAAACACCCAAATACACATTATTGCAGGTGCTAATTTAGGTTATAAAGATTGTCAACGTCATGTTTGTTTCGATCGAGAATGTTTGGATGCTTTACTATTAAAAGTACAGTCTCGTCGCTTAAAATATAAAATTCGCCAAGAAAATCCTCTCAATTTTTTAGTCAAAGACTATGATAGTCGCGTAATCGAAATGGCAGAAGCAAGTAATTAATTGAGAATTGAGAATTGAGAATTGAGAATATTAATTTACAAGTTTGAATTTCTCACCTTTATAAACTCTAATGGGATTACCTCTTTCTAGGTTTTGGTGAATTAACCAGAATTCTTGTTCTAATTCTTGGATTTTTTGTTCTTTTTCTGATGCTAATATCATCGCTAGTTTAGCTAAAGCTAAT
Organism: Cyanobacteria bacterium MH1_Bin12; assembly: GCA_011088145.1. Taxonomy (GTDB): domain Bacteria; phylum Cyanobacteriota; class Cyanobacteriia; order Cyanobacteriales; family Cyanobacteriaceae; genus JAALKG01. The sequence goes on from JAALKG010000042.1 coordinate 1,705, forward strand.
TTTTTGTTACGATATTGCGATCGCTCTTCAGAAGCAGTAACATATATACCCGTGGGAGTATGAGTTGCCCTCACTGCTGTTTCTACCTTATTCACATTTTGTCCCCCTGCACCCGATGAACGCATGGTACTAAACTTGACTTCATGTTGAGAAAAATGACTGTTTTGTTCGGGAGGATTTAAAACAGTGACACTAATAAACCAATTTTTGCGTTTATGGTGAGGACGAAAAGGACTAGGACAAACCCATTGTATTGTACCTTGCCACGATGACATAAAGCGATCGATATCACAGTTGTTATTTTCTTCTCCAGATTCCAAACTAATCAAAATCGAAAGGAAAGTGTCCGCTTTGTCTCCAGATATAGATTTAATCATGTCTGCTTTCAAATTGGTTTTTTTCGCTTCATCTAAAATAATTTCTGCTAGTTTACCGACGAAATAAGCACATTCATCAGGGCCTTTTCCTGAACTAATTTGTAACCAATAAGACCTTTGTCTATCCATTCAATTTGTTATCCGATCCTGAGTTTTCTATTATAAGTATTTTCGCTTTTTATTATTTCCTTTCACCAATATTTTTTTCTTAATTAAAATTCAGCGTATTGTTCAATACTAGTAATTATACGTCAAGCTGAGCTACCCCATTCTTTATGCCAATAGCCAGCATTTCCTGAAGTTTGCTTAATGATTTCATCATCCATCGGCTCAGCTAGCCAAAATTGTATTAAGTTAAGTTGTCCAGGAATAGGAATTTCCCCATCATCGGCATCAGTGTCGTTTTTATCCATTCCCTTAATACAGTACCTAACACGATAGATACCCTTTGGCAGAGCAAGTTCATAAGTTTTTTCATGCGCCCACTCGCATAAAAATACTGGCTTGTCTCCGCACACAAAGGATACCTCGACTATTTCTTCGTAAGATTCACCGATAGGAGGTTCTATTGAATACAGTTCAACTTCAATAGTTATTACTCCGTATTGAATACTCGCTACAAAAAAAATTTTTCCTTGTAGAGAAGCTCCACATATCCCGTTTTTCTGATTCTCGAAAGCACTTTCTGAAAAGAGATAATCATCATCATCCTCTTCTTCATATGAGGTCTCAATATAGAATTGACTATAGTCGATACCAATATTTCCAGAAAAAAGAACTTTTTTGTCTTCAACTTCCATAATTTTTTCTTGACCGCAAAACATCGGGTAAAAGCCTCTTCATTTATGAAGAAAATAAAAAATCAAATTCTAAATTTGAAGCCCATTCCTTCAGGTAGGGGTAATTATCAATTATCAATTGTCAATTGTTTTACACCTTATTGTAACTTCCTATGATTGCATAAAGCGATCGATATCATAATTACTATTTTCTTCTCCAGATTCTAAACTAATCAAAATTGAAAGAAAAGTATTCGCCTTTTCTCCAGATATAGACTTAATGATATCCACCTTTAACTTCGCTTTTTTTGCCTCCTCAAGGATAAGTTGTGCCAATTTACCCACAAAATAAGCACATTCATCAGGGCCTTTTCCCGAACTAATTTGTAGCCAATAAGATGAGTCTTTATTCATTAAATTTACTGGTAAAAATTAAAGATCAATATTATAAATAAGCTTTTTTACTTGTGAGTGAATTGTCAATTGTTAATTGTTTGCTATATTACAGTAAATCACAAGATCAACAAATTGTGTGAGATAATACAAACCATTAATTATTCCTTTGGTTAATGAGCAATAAATCTCAAGTAGTCGTCATTGGTGGTGGTGCGGCTGGTTTTTTTGGGGCGATTAATTGTGCGATACATAATCCAAATATCCCCGTCACCATTTTAGAAGCAAGTAGACAAACCCTAACCAAAGTTAAAATATCTGGTGGTGGTAGATGTAACGTAACTCATCATTGTTTTAACATCAAAGACTTAGTCACTTATTATCCTCGTGGAAGTAAAGAATTAAGAGGTGCATTTTCTCGTTTTCAACCCCAAAATACCATCGATTGGTTTACAACTAGAGGTGTAAAATTAAAAACTGAAGCCGATGGAAGAATGTTTCCTGTAACCAACGATTCGCAAACTATTATCGATTGTCTGACCAAAACGGCTGATAAATTAGGTATAAAAATTATTACCAACTCACCCGTTAAAGATATTTTACCTTCAGAATTTGGTTTTAATTTACTTTTAAAATCAGGGGAAATAATCGAAGCAAAACAACTTTTAATTGCTACAGGTAGTAATCCCTTGGGCTATCGTTGGGCAAAAAAATTAGGTCACACAATTGAATCTCCTGTACCTTCTTTGTTTACTTTAAAAATTAATGATTCTCGACTAGCTAATCTCGCTGGTATTAGTAGTCAAAATGTAGAAGTTAAAATAAATGTAAAAAAAGGTAAAAATTTGACTCAACAAGGAGCATTATTAATTACTCATTGGGGTGTCAGTGGCCCTGCTGTTTTAAAATTGTCGGCTTGGGGGGCAAGGGTTTTATATGAATCTAAATACAAGTTACCTCTGACTATTAATTGGCTACCAAGTTATAATCAAGAATCAATTAGGCAAAAAATATTAGGGATTAAAAATGATGTTAATAAACAAAAAATAATTAATTATAATCAATTTTATTTACCCAAAAGATTATGGCAAAATTTAGTAAAATATAGTTTAAATAATCCTGATAAAATTTGGGCAGATATTAGTAAAAAAGAATTAGAAAAATTAGCGATCGAATTAACTAGAGGTGTTTACCAAATACAAGGAAAAGGAGTTTTTAAAGAAGAATTTGTAACTTGTGGTGGAGTCAAACTAAAAGAAGTTGACTTTAAAACTATGACCAGTAAAATATGTCCCAACCTTTATTTTGCAGGAGAAGTCTTAGATATTGATGGTGTGACAGGGGGATTTAATTTTCAAAATGCATGGACAACGGGTTGGTTAGCAGGAATCTCAATGAGTAAGTAAATAATTAATAATTAATAATTAATAATGATTTTATCAATTAATAATTTGACTAAAGTTTATGGCAAAAAAAAGGTTTTAAATGGATAAAATTTAGAACTAAATAAAGGAGAAATTTATGGACTTTTAGGAGCAAATGGTGCAGGAAAAACAACGACAATTAATATTATTTGTGGTCTATTAAATTATGAATCTGGTTCTATTTTAATTAATGGAGATAAAATCGGTCATCAAACAAAATATTTGCTGGGTATTGCCACTCAAGATAATCTTGTTTATTCTCAACTTAGTTGCAGTGAAAATTTGGATTTTTTCGGTAAAATTTATGGTCTAACTGGAACTAAATTAAAAAGTTCTATTTATCGTTGTTTAGACTCAGTTAAATTGTTAGATTATAAGGATGAAACTGTCGCTAACTTGAGTGGTGGTATGCTCAGAAGATTAAATATTGCGATCGCATTAATTAACAGTCCTCAATTGCTAATTTTAGATGAACCCACCACAGGACTAGATATCGAAGTTCGTTATGATATTTGGCAGTTAATTCTGCGTTTAAAACAAGCAGGAATGACAATTTTATTGACAACTCATTTATTAGATGAAGCTGAAAAATTATGCGATCGCATTGGTATTATGAAACGAGGCAAAATAGTCCAAGAAGGTAGTTTAGATCAATTAAGAAATATTATACCTGCAAAAGAATTAGTTTTTATACAAACTGATGATGATAAAAAAGCAATTTTACTTGGTGAAAAACTCAATTTAGAACATCGCTATTATCAAGAAGAATTAGTTTTTTTATTTCAAGATAAATTAGAGTTACAAGATATTATTAAGTATTTTGAAAGTCTGAATTTAATTTCAATTAGAAAAGAAAATATTAACTTACAAAATATTTATTTAGAAGTAATTCAACATAACTAACTGATGTTAAGATAAGAGGGTGTGAAATGATATAAATGTCTGTTGATTGTCTAAAATGACTAAGACAATTTGAACAGGGAGGACAAGGAGTAAAGGAGAATCGCTCTTGCTCGAATAGTTATCGCTCATATATGAGGAGATGGTATTTAATTATTCATTATTCATTATTCATTAACTTTGTATTTGTTGTACTAGTTGATTCTCTGTCGTTGCAGGTTCTAAACAAGATAATTGTTTACAAACAATAGCGATACTATCTTTAGGTAAATTATCATTTATTTTATATACTGTATTAGGTAAATATTGTCTTAATAGTTTTTGCTTCGTATGGTCATTCGTGGTGACACTCGTACCTTTTAAATACCAATTTAAAGCAGTGAATAAAGTAGGACAACTGACAGGATTTTTGCTCATCGTTTCGGCGAAAAGTTGTAAAGTTTTTTCTGCTTTATCTAAATAGCCAACATTGTCGGTTAATAATCCTAAACGTATTAAATTAGCTACGGCAATTCCATTACTAGAAGGAGTTGCATTGTCAATATAACTCTTTTCTTGAATCAATAAATCATCATTGTTATCCAAAGCATTATTATAATAACCACCGTTTTCTACATCATAGCAATGACGATCGAATTCATCTTGTACTTTAATTGCTTGTTGTAAATACTTACCACAATTATCATCACCATTTTGTACTAAATCAAGTAGGGATTTGATCAAAAATGCATAGTCTTCCCCTTGAGCTAAAATGCTTACTTTGCCATTATAATTAAGTCGATATAAGCGATCGTCTTGCCATTGATTATTAAGAATAAAATCAGCTACTTTTGTTGCTAAATCCAGATATTTTGCTTCTTGAAAAACACTATAAGCTCTTGCTAAACCAGAAATCATTAAACTATTCCATGATAAAACCATTTTGGTATCAGTGACGGGAGGGATTCTCCCTTGCCAAGGAATTGTTTTTACCTCTTCATTATTTCTGGCAGGAGGAAACTGATTAACTACCGAGCTATAATGACCGTAACGTACTTTAAATAGCTTTTCATAACAATTTTTGATAATATCATTTACCGCTTTATCTTCTTTCTTTTGTAAAACGATATTTCCTTCAAAATTACCCTTACTACTAATATTAAAGGTCTCACTAAAAGTAGTAAATTCTTCTTCTGATAAACATTCTTTTAATTGTTGATAACTCCAAACATAAAAATTCCCCTCTTCTGGCTCATCATCATTTACATCAGCAAAATTATCAGCATCTTGAGAAGCATAAAAATAATTTTCAGGGGCAAGCATTTCCCGTTTTAACCAATGATAAATGCCATCACAAGCTTCTTTAATCTCGACAATTTCTTGACCACAAGACCATAAATTAGCCAGAAACTCCATGATTAAACCGTTATCATAGAGCATTTTTTCAAAATGCGGAACTGTCCATGTAGCATCAACAGTATAGCGATGAAAACCACCAGCAATATGGTCATAGATACCACCATTAACTAAATCAATACCTCTTCTAACGGCTATATTTTGACCATCAGAATTTAGAGTTGAACCTTCTAAGGTGAGATAGCTGTAAGGCATCATGGGAAAACGTGGCCTTCCATAATCATTACGAGCAATTACCTGACTATTTTGATTAATACCTTCAATTAAAATATTTTCATTTAATTCGATATCACCACTTAAATTAACTTGACTATTATTTTCCAATTCTTTGATAATTTCTGTTGTCAAACTAGTTAATTTATCTTTTTGGTGGTGATAAAAATCATCGATAGATTGTAGAATTTGCAAAAACCCCGGTTTACCATAACTCGGTTTTAAAGGAAAATAAGTACCACCATAAAAAGGGACTAAATCATCAGGAGTGAGAAAAACATTTAATGGCCATCCACCTTGCCCCGTCATCATTTGTAATGCCGTCATATATATACTATCAATATCAGGACGCTCTTCTCGATCGACTTTAATAGCGATAAAATGATCATTCAAGTAGTCAGCAACCGCTTGATCAGAAAAAGCATCACCTTCCATTACAGTACACCAATGACAGCTAGAGTAACCAACAGAAAGAAATATCGGTTTATTCTCAGATTTGGCTAACTCTAATGCTTCCTTACCCCAATACCACCAATTAATGGGATTATCAGCATGTTTACGAAGGTATAAACTTTGAGTATCAAGTAAATGATTAGCCATAATAATTTGAGTGTTAGGAATTAGGAGTTGGAAGTCTCTTTTTTTTATGTAAAAGCAATTAATTATCAATTGTTAATTGTTGATTCTAGCCTTCTACATTAACTCGTTGAGTAATCATGCGAATGCCACCATCACGAATAAGAATTACAGAATACCAATGGTCTTTTTTCGTCGAAGGTAATGTAACTCGTTTAAAAATACCTCCAGCGGTTAATGCTTCCAATTCAATTTTTGAAGGTTTGATATGTAAAGCAGAATCAATTTGTTCTTCTAAGGCAGCACCTAAAATTAAATCTGAACCTATGGGTTCTTGTAGAATAGCATCTAAGTCAAACACTTGACCAGGTCGAGCTTTTTCAGGAAGATTAAGAGTTACCATTGGGGGCTTATCTCCACTGGTAATTTCGTTTTTTTCTCCAATAATATTTTGTTTTACTAATTGATTGTTGACAAAAAACTGTTCACTTTTAATTTCTGAAGTGAGTTCAAATTTTTGCTCATTAACTTCGTAGTTGCCGGTGATGGTTGTTTTTGTTATCGCTATTAATTGGTTATTTTCTCTTCTCCAAGATTCTATTTTGGTGGTGTATTTTAAATCTTGATATTTAGACCACAATTGTTTTAATGACTGGTTGAATGTTTGATAGTTTAAACCATCCTCATTGACAAAATTAGGGGATACATATTTTTCGATTAACTTAACATCTTGATTATTCGATGCGTCATCAAGTTTAGTTACAATTTCAGAAATTTCTCTAGGAATATCATTAGATTGAGCTTGAACAGTATTAAGTTTGTTCAAAGTTAAAGAAGAACTTATGATCAATAGCAACAAAAATTTAACAGTTTTCACCATAACATTAGATCGAAGAAATTATTATTATCCCCATCATTGTATAGTAGTCCTAAATAGGTTGTGTGAAAAAAAGCTTTAATAATATTCATAGAAGATGAGTCAATCGCTATAATGACAGTATCTTCAATGCATTAATATTTTTTCTAAAACTTGATATTCCTATCAAAAAGATAATAACTATAATGGATGGTTTTCTTAATCTAAATAAACCCCTCGATTTTACTTCTCATGATTGTGTTGCCAAATTGAGAAAAATTTTGAATACAAAAAAAATTGGTCATGGTGGCACTCTCGATCCTCGTGCTACAGGCATATTACCGATCGCAATTGGTAAAGCAACTCGTTTATTACAATTTTTACCAACGCAAAAGGCTTATCGAGCAAGAATTAAATTTGGAATAGTAACCACTACTGATGATTTGGAAGGGGATATAATCGAGCAGACATCTGCTAGTCATTTGAGTTTAGAAAAAGTTGAACCTTATTTACAAGAGTTTATCGGTAACATTGAGCAGATTCCTCCCGCTTTTAGTGCCATTAAACAAGATGGACAGAAGTTATATCAATTGGCAAGACAAGGTAAGGTTGTGGAAGTGCCAAAAAGACAAGTAGAAATTACCAATATTCAGGTTTTGGGATGGCACGAAGGAGAATATCCCGAATTAGAGATAGAAGTTGATTGTAGTGTTGGTACTTATATTAGATCGATCGCACGTGATTTGGGTGAAAAAATTGGTACGGGTGCGACTTTAGCTGGTTTAAATCGTACTTTAAGTTGTGATATGACGATCGAAAATAGCCTTACTTTTGAACAGATAATAGCACAAAAGGAAAACAACGAATTAAAGCTAATACCCCTTGACTATCTTTTACAAAACTTACCGCAACTGCATTTGGCAGAAGTTGAAAGTCAACGTTGGTGTTATGGACAAAAAATAATTTTAGAACAAGATTATAACGATGGTTTTTATTGTACCTATAATCATCGAGGAGAGTTCATGGGAATTACTCAAAGGTATGAAAAAGAAGGAACAAAACTAATTAAAGCCAAAGTAATGCTTTATAGTGAAATAATTAGTAACTAATAATTATACACCTGATGGTTTTTCTTAAAATTTTGAGGTACAAATAAAAGTATAGCAATCCCAAATAATTTATCAACTATTAAATAAATAAGAAAAAAGTGTGAAATTCTTATTTATTATTCTCAATTCTCAATTCTCAATTCAAACATAGTTGGCTTTGTTTATGAATTATCCCAAGATTTACTGGAATTTATGTCGTCTTAATTTACAGAATAATAAAGGCTATGATTTGTTCTCTCTAGCTTTGGCAAAACAATGGTTAGAATCAGGAAAAATCTCAGTTTCTCCTAACATTAGTGATGAACTGCTACATTTATTTCATGATCAGAAAGAATCTTTACAAGTCAGAGCATTAGCTGGTTTATGTTTAAGATGTTCGATATCCCATCCTGTTTTACAAGCTTGTCAAAGTGTCGCTAATTTATTTAGTGCCAGTAGAAATTTTACTCATCATGACTTGTTACCTTTCGTCCTTAATGATGATGGTAAAGATTTAATCTTAACGGATGAACAAGGGAAACAATTTAATCTTAGCAAAAATGATGACTTAACCCTACGTTCGTTTTATCTTTTCACTATAATTATTTTACATTCTTATCAGTCCCAAAGAACTACAAAATTTAGTCTCAAAAACTGGGCATTTCTCAAAACAAAACAAAACAAAGAGATTCAAAAATTTCTCTCCGAATTTGGGTTTAAAAATCTGACGGATTGGGCTTTGTTAAATCGAGCCAACAAAACTCAAGTAGAACAACTATCTTCATCAGATCAAATATTATTAGAAGTCTTTCATCAAGTATATCGTCGCGATCGTCGTTTACAACCAAATCAACGTACAAAATGTCCTACTCCTTCCTTAATTCAGTTAGAGGAAATGGGAGAAAAATTGGCAGACAAAGGAATTGAAACCAAGGATACAAAACAAATACTGTTTAGTTTAAATCGTTTAGCCAAACAATTACGTCAATACGATATTTGGCAAAGTAGAGAAAGCTTAGAACATTATGATAGTAATAGTGGCGACTATCAATTGAGAAGAGATTTACCCCATGATTCTTTAGACGAAGAGCATGTAGAACAGGATGAAATGACTCAATTGCTACATGAATATTTAGCGATCGCACTAAATAATAGTATCACATCAGTAGTTAAAAATAGACAACAAGAACTAGCTAAAAGTAAACGCTATCGAGAATTTGCTGATAAATTTTTAGCAGGTTTACGACTTTACTATGTAGAAGCACAATCATTAAAAGAAATTGCTCCCCAACTGGAAATGGGTAATTGGGATAAAGCCCGCAGAATCCTCAATCCTGGTAACTTACTCAGTCAAGTACGCTCTCAAACCATCGAACAATTACTAGAAAAATTGCTCAAGCTGGCTCAGAGTAAAGGAGTCATCGATAAATCACCCACATCAGACTACCTAAGTTCACTTTCGGTGCAACTAGAAACCTTTGTAGATACAGAAATTTTGACCCAAGCCGCCGCTGAAATCCGCAGTGGCAAGAATCGAAGCTTCGATAGCCCTTATGCCCAAAAATTAAAACAATATCTTGCCCACAATTGAGAATCTTATAGTTAGGAGTAAAGACAATGTCCATCATATCCAATTTTCGATCGCTAATCCCAGAAGAAATAGAACTATCCGACATGGATTATCTTTTGGCAAAACAATGGAGTAATCAATCTACTCAAGAAGCTCTCAATTGGCAAAGTTATCTTAATGCTTTAGGCATACTAGCTTGGGAAAACTGGCTCAATCAAGGACAGAAAAACTTAGTAGGTAAAAAAAATTTAGACCATATTAACGAAGTAGCTTATCTTGAAATTAACGGTTTTAAAGTTTGTCTTTTCGCTCAAGAAGACTATTTAAAAGAAGAAATCACCTTACCCAAAAAATTTATTGATGAACCCGAATTAGCGGCTCATTTTTACGGAATAGTCGAAGTACTTGAGGAATCTCAAACTGTGATTTTACGAGGTATTAGTCAACGCCAAAAACTGACTTATCATTCACAAGACTCCAATCATTATCGTATATCAGTCCATGACTTTAATCCTGAATTCAATCATTTCTTAGCAGACTGTCGCTATCTTGAGCCTACAGCCATTTCTCTGCCTCAAAATCAAGTTCAAGTCATTACCGAAGCCATCAGTGAAAAAGTTACTAAATTAGGAGAATGGCTAGATGGCATTGTTACCGAAGGTTGGCAAACTGTAGATCAACTTTTGATGCCCGAAACCCAACTAGCCTTTGCTACTCGTAATTTAGCTGAAGATTTACAACTAGGAAAATTAATTGATTTAGGAGTTAGTTTTGGTGAGCAAAGAGTTGTTTTAATAATTACTCTTACTCCCGCAGAAGACGACAAAATTCGTGTACTAGCACGTCTTTCTCCCTACAACAGTGAGCATTTACCAACTAATTTACAATTAAGCTTAAAATCTCGCTCAGGTAAAGTAATTCAATCAGTAGAAACCAGACAACAAGATAGTTATATTCAACTCAAACCATTCAAAAGTCAAACAGGTAAAACTTTTCAATTAGAGGTAAGTCGCAATGAATTTGCAGTCAGTGAAACCTTTGAACTCTAAACTTACAAATAATACCAGCGTAACTGTTACTCTTTCTTTTGGTAAAGGTAGTCTTTATGATGGATTTGAATATATTACTGCTCAAATATGGTTAAGTGATTCATCTTTACCCCAACAATTTATTGGCAGTTTACCGAGTAATTTGGCATTAGCCGAAACCTTACAGCAGTGGCAAACAGTTTATGTCGCTCTTTCCCAAAGATTACAAATGGGCAACCGCTCAATTGAAGATGATGACGATGATGATTTTGAAATAGAAGAAGATGCGGTAACTCATGTTTCGATAGTCAGTTTTGAAGAAGTTACCGAATCATTACAAGAGTTATTAAATCAATGGTTACTGAGTTCAGAATTTGTCACTTTAGAAAAGTCTTTACGATCGCAACTAGACCATTCTAATCCTATTCGTATCATCTTACAAACAGAAGATAATAACTTACAAAGATTACCTTGGCAAAGTTGGCAATTACTAACGGATTACCCTTTAGCCGAAATTGCTTTAAGTCAACCTCAATTCCAACGCCAAGAAGCGACGGAAATTGCTCAACATCGTCAACAAGTTAGAATTTTAGCTATCTTAGGTAGCACTCAAGGTATCGATTTAGCACAAGAAAGTTCTCTTTTAGCCCAAATTCCTGACGCTGAAGTTCAATTTCTTACCCAACCCTCTCGCCAAGAATTGGATGAAGCCCTTTGGGATAAACAAGGGTGGGATATTCTCTTTTTTGCAGGGCATAGTCAAACGGAGAAAAAAACTGGTCGTCTTTATCTCCAAGATGCTCCGAATCTACCTAGTGTCACCATTACTCATCTCAAAGAAGCCTTAACAAAAGCGATCGATAAAGGTTTACAATTAGCTATCTTCAATTCCTGTGATGGTTTAGGTTTAGCCAACTCACTGGCAAATCTACATATACCCACAACGATTATTATGCGTGAGCCTGTACCTAATCTGGTTGCACAGGAGTTTTTTCAGCATTTTCTCGAAGCATATAGCAAAGAACAATTACCTCTTTATTTAGCCGTTAAACAGGCTCGTCGTCAATTACAAGGACTGGAAAATGATTACCCAGGAGCGTCTTTATTACCAATTGTTTGTCAAAATCCAGCTGTCTTGCCACCGACATGGTTAGATTTAGGTGGGCTTCCTCCTTGCCCTTACAAAGGTTGAAATGCCTTCACACAACGTGATGTTGATATTTATTTTGGTCGAGAAACTTTAAGTAAACAATTAGCACAAAAGTTACCAGATTGTCCCTTGATGCCTATTTTGGGGGCTTCTGGTAGTGGAAAATCTTCTTTTGTTTTAGCAGGTTTAATTCCTCAACTAAAAAAGGATATCAGGGTTAATTGGTTAATTGAGTCTTTTCGCCCTCAAAGTAATCCTTTGCAATCTTTAGCAAATAGTCTTAAGGCTTGGGATTCATCAATCGATGTGAGTCAACTCGAAAGCGAATTTATCAATCAACCCGATAGTTTAAAAGACTGTTTAGAAAAAATTCAAGCACAACTATCTTCTAATAATCGTTTACTACTAATAATTGATCAATTTGAGGAAGTTTATACTTTAGCTTCTGCCCAATGTCGTCAAGCCTTTTTGCAACTTTTAGTTCATGCTATTGAAGAAGTTCCTAAATTTTCTGTTGTCTTAACCATGAGGGCAGACTTTTTAACTCAAGTATTAGAATTTGAACCTTGGGGTAAATTGTGGCAACGTTATGAACCTGAATTTCTGTTACCTTTGTCATCTCAAGAATTACAAAATGCGATCGCATTTCCTGCTAACAATAGAGGTGTTCAGTTTGAATCTGGTTTAGTGACAAAAATCGTTGAATCAGTAGAAGGAAAGGCAGGATATTTACCCTTATTACAATTTACTTTAACTCAACTGTGGTCATTACAAAAAAAGGGTATCCTTAGCCATGATGCTTATGAAAAGTTAGGTGGTGTCTATTCTGCTTTAGTCGATTATGCCGAGGATGTCTATACTCGTCTTTCCGCCCCACAAAGACTGCAAACACAAAAATTATTTTTACAGTTAATTCAAGTTAATCAAAATTCAGAGGCAACCAGACGAATTGTTAAGAAAACAGACATTCAAGATTGGGATTTAGCTCTCCATCTGACTTCAGAAAGATTATTAACGACAAATCGTGATACGGGTGATAATGCAGAAACTATCGAAATAGTCCATGAAGCCTTAATCAATAATTGGCGTAGGTTAAAAGATTGGATTATTGATAATGAAGATTTTTTACGTTGGCAAAATCGTTTAAATACGGCTTTAGACGAATGGGAAAATCATAATTGCACCGATGGTTATTTATTACACCATGCACCTTTAGTAGAAGCCCAGTTATGGTTAGATAAATCTGAACAGAGTCTCACTTCTGAACAAAAGTTGTTTATTAACCTTAGTATAGACTTATGCGATCGTCAAGAAAAGGCAGAAATAGAAAGACGAGAAAAAGAGTTACAACAAGAGCGTAAAATTCGTCGCTCAGCCCAAAAATTAGCAGTAATTTCCTCCTTAGCTTTATTTATGGTAACCATTGCGGGAGGATGGACATGGTGGGAAAGACAACGCTCGATGAAAATTATTGAAACTGTGTCTTTAGCAAGTCGAGGGACAACTGTTGATTTGTTGAGAGACTTACCTCGCTTTTTGAACATTGCCCAGCGTCGTCAAAAATCAGGAGAAACAGATATTGCCCTAGCTTACTATCAAAAAATTCTCACCGAAGTTGCTAAATTACAAATTCAAGCCCAACAGCAACCTAATGATTTTAATACAGAGTCTTTAACTCAACTTAAATCTGTGCAACAAACGGCAGAAAAATCTATGATAGAAATACTAGAAGTTAAATTAATTCCTTCTTTAGAAACATCATTAAAAAATCAACAAATTGGTAATTTACTATCTGAATCTAATTTGCTTGATTATGAAAATCAATATAGTGAGGGTGCTTTAAAAACAACTTACACTCTACTTGCAACTATTCAAGGGGCAAACGCAGATGTAAACCAAGATGATGAAGCTGCTAAAAATCATGTTTATAATCTTGAAAAAACTTTTTCTCCTTTCCCGTCTTGTTATAGAAAGAATTCTTTACCTGTAGATCATACTTTTAGACTTTTTTATTATTAGTATCTGAACATACAGTTACAAATTCTATTTGCATAACGTCAGTTAGGATAATTAATAATCAAATCTTGTGACTCGCAATGTTTATATTTATACTTCATAAAAAATGCTCTCATTGAGGTCATAATATGCATAGTCTTGATATAGAACACTATGGTATTGCTAGATGATTACGCATCTGTATGTGGTTAAAAAATAAGAGTCTGATTTATTTTAGACAGCTATTTACTCCACATCTACTGTCAGTATTGGGATTTAAAGTATTAAAGAAATTAACAAGATTATTTTTTTAGAGACGGATAATTATACAGGTTGGCTATTTTCTATAAAATTGAGCAAACAAATTTTTAAGCTCATCCATCGATTCAAAGCCTCATTATTTTCCAAAAAGAAAACCTTTTTATTGATTTTTTAAATTCAGACAATACAGAGATAAATTATTGATAATTTTCCATTCCAACACAAGAACAGACTAAATTACGATCGCCAAAAGCATTATTAATACGTCCAACAGAAGCCCAGAATTTGTGTTCTTTTGTCCAATCAGTTGGATAAGCAGCACTTTCACGACTGTAAAGATGTTGCCAATCCTGAGTAATTAAACTTGAGACAGTATGGGGAGCATTTTTTAACAGATTATCTTCTTGACTAACATTCCCATTTTCAATAGCACTTATTTCCTGACGAATATTAATCATTGCCTCACAAAAGCGATCGAGTTCAGGCAATGACTCGCTTTCAGTGGGTTCAATCATCATTGTACCAGCTACAGGCCAAGACATAGTTGGAGCATGGAAACCATAATCAATTAAACGTTTAGCCACATCTTCAACAGTTATCTGAGCCGTCTTACGAAAATGTCGCAAATCGATAATACATTCATGGGCTACCAAACCAGCTTTACCAGTAAACAAAATTGGATAATGAGGGGCAAGACGAGAAGCAATATAATTAGCATTCAAAATAGCTATTTTCGTCGCCTGAGTTAAACCTTTTTTACCCATCATTACAATATACATCCATGAAATCGGTAAAATACTCGCACTACCCCAAGGTGCAGCAGAAATCCAACCAATAGATTGATTTTCATCTCCAGAATCAGATTGCTCGGAGGATAAAGTAGTAGCGGGTAAAAAAGGAACTAAATGATTCATAACACCAATGGGCCCAACTCCCGGGCCACCTCCACCATGAGGAATACAAAAAGTTTTATGTAAATTAAGATGACAAACATCCGCACCAAAGTCACCAGGGCGACATAAACCCACTTGAGCATTCATGTTCGCACCATCGAGGTATACCTGTCCACCATAACTATGAATAAGGTTGCAAATGTCTTTCACTCCCACTTCAAAGACACCATGGGTGGAAGGATAGGTAATCATTAAAGCTGCTAAATTATCTTGATGTTTTTCGGCTTTGGCTTTTAAATCGGCAATGTTAATATCTCCTTCTTCGTCACATTTTACCGCCACAACTTTTAAGCCACACATCACCGCACTAGCCGGATTTGTACCATGGGCAGATTCAGGAATTAGACAGATATGACGATGTCCTTCACCTTGACTATCATGACATTTACGAATAACTTGTAACCCTGCATATTCTCCTTGAGAACCTGCATTTGGTTGTAAGGAAACACCTGCAAATCCCGTAATTTCTCCCAACCATGTTTCTAATTGTTGGCATAAGAGTTGATAACCTTGGGTTTGAGATGAAGGAGCAAAGGGATGAATATTATTAAATTCTGCCCATGTAACGGGTAACATCTCGGAGGTGGCATTCAATTTCATGGTACATGAACCCAGAGCTATCATGGAGGTAGTTAAAGACAAGTCTTTGGTTTCCAGACGATGGAGATAGCGAAGTAATTCGGTTTCGCTATGGTATTGATTGAAAACAGATTCAGTCAGAAAACGACTGTTACGAATTAATTGAGGAGGAATACCGATATTATCAGTAGCTAATGAGTCAATGGTGAAATTAATCTCTTGATTTTGAGCAAATATTGACCAAATAGTTTTTATCTCTTTAATGGTGCTTGCTTCGTCTAAACTGATCCCAATGGCATTATCTTGGTAGTAACGGAAGTTAATTTTCTGGGATTGGGCTTGACTGGTAATAGTCGAAAATAAATCTCGATCGTCAATATCTATAGTCAGAGTATCAAAAAAATGTTTCGATCGCACTTGAGAGCCTAATTTTTCTAAGCCAACTGCTAAAATTTTAGTTAATTGGTGAACTCTGGTAGCAATATTTTTGATTCCTTCTTCTCCATGGTAAACAGCGTAGCTAGAAGCAATGACAGCTAACAAAACTTGAGCTGTACAAATATTACTAGTGGCTTGATCACGACGAATATGCTGTTCTCTCGTTTGTAAAGCAAGTCTTAAAGCAGGTTTGTCATGAACATCTTTAGATACACCTACAATACGTCCAGGTACTTGTCTTTGATACTTTTCTTTCGTAGCAAAATATCCAGCGTGGGGGCCACCATAACCTAAAGGCACACCAAAACGTTGACTATTTCCCACTGCGATATCTGCTCCTAATTCCCCTGGTGATTTGAGCAAAGCTAAACTTAAGATATCAGCAGCAATGGTAACTAATCCTTTATGGGTATGAATTTTTTCGATTAAATCTTGATAGTCATAGACAGTGCCATCTGTAGCTGGATATTGTAATAAACAACCGAACAGAGGAGTATTAAAGTCAAAGGATTGAGGATTATCGATGACTAATTCTATATCGAGATATTTTGCTCTAGTTTTGATAACTTCGATGGTTTGAGGATGACAATTATCATCGACAAAAAATAGTTTTGCTTTATTTTTGCTGACACTATAACTCATGGTCATCGCTTCGGCTGCTGCTGTTGCTTCATCAAGTAAAGAAGCATTGGCTATTTCTAAACCAGTTAAGTCGATAATCATGGTTTGGAAATTTAATAAAGCTTCGAGTCTTCCTTGGGCAATTTCTGGTTGGTAAGGTGTGTAGGCAGTGTACCAGTTCGGATTTTCGAGGATATTCCTTTGGATAACTGAGGGGGTAACACAATTATTGTAACCCATACCAATGAGCGATCGATATACTTGGTTTTTTTTCGCTATGGCTTTCAAGGTTTCCAAAGCTTGATTTTCTGTTTGTGCAGAAGGTAAATTAAGACTACTATTCAAACGAATAGGCTCTGGTACTGCGGTATCAATTAAGCTATCTAAGTTGGGATAATCTAATTTAGACAGCATAATTGGTTCAGTCGTACCAGTAATGCCGATATGTCTAGTTGAAAATTGCTCCCACAATATCGGGTTAAGAGATTGATTTTGGTTGTTTTCTGAAGAAAAGTTTGAGCTATTCACATTCTGGGAATCACGCATAGTATCTGAAGAGATAATTAAGGTCTTAAGTTACATATTTTATAGTAACGAAATATGTCGGGAAAAATACTTATTTTATTTATAGCAAGACCATAAAGATATTGATCAGCAACATTATCATTAAGCATTGAGAATTAACAATGAAGAATCAACTCCTACTGTCCGTTAAGTTTGAAATGATTGATTCTGGTAGCAGAGGAGAAGAGAGAAAAGAAGCCGAGAGAGAAAGTGTTTTGTTCGGGTTTTGAATATGAGGGCCTATCTCTCAAAACAAAATTGATGCTCTACTACTTCAGAATCAATATTTTCAGTTTATAATTTGTATGTTCTATATGAATTACTTGTGTTAATTCAATACCTTCGCCAAAATTATAAGTATAGATGTAGTGAAAAGTAGCGAGCAATTGTTAATCTAGACAATATCGACAAAG
>JAALKG010000043.1:0-14525 GCA_011088145.1 Cyanobacteria bacterium MH1_Bin12
ACCGTGATTCATCCCATGGGCATAGCCGTGGGTCTTCTCAAGGAACACAGATAAGAAAGATCTTTTGACTCATATTATTAGCGAACTATTTTTTGCCATAAAAAAGTTCAATATTCCCAAAAAATTAACTCAGGATATTTGGTCAAGTCATTGTCATATATGATTAAGAAATTTAGTGTTTATGAAAATACCACTTAAAGTAGGGTGAGCAAAATCAAAAGATAAACTCTATAGGTAATATTAACAATATATTTTGCCCACCAAAAAACCGATAAACTAATATTTAATTTATTGATCAATCCCTAAGACATTTTCTGTTGGTAATATTTTTGATTAAGCAGCAAATGATTTACCACAACCACAGGTTTGATTCGCATTGGGATTAGTAAACTGGAATCCACCGCCTATCATTGCGTTACTGTAGTCTAAGACCATACCATATAAGTATAAAAGACTTTTGCGATCGCAAATGATTTTAAAACCCTCATAATCAAAAATGTCATCATGTTCGGTGATATTATCAAGATTCTCAAAGTCCATCATATAGGACATACCAGAACAACCACCCTGTCTAACACCAACTCTTAAACAGAGATTTTCATTACCTTGTTGTTGTTTTAACATTAAAACGTGATTGAGAGCTTCTTCTGTCAGTTGAATTCCTCGTTGAGGTACAGTTGTTACTTCCGTCATAATTCTGTATTGAATTAAAAATTAATATTCATTGTTATTCTATTGTACAACTAAAAATTAAATCGATTCAGATTCAGCTAGACAAACCTTAATACGACCAAGGACAAAAGCAATAAAAGGTCAAAATTGACAGACTTTCTTCGTTTTGACTGAGACAATTTATCTTAATCAACTGTTTGTTTGCTATCTCAACTATTGTTGTAAAAAGGAAGTTAACAACAAACAATGGCACTAATTTTTATCGAGAAATTTTAGCTTTAATTTTATTGAACAAAAGATTTAGTTCAGGTAACTTTAATTGCCAAGTAAAGAATAAGAAAATGAGAAGAGCGACTCCACTAGCAAAACATAGATTTATTAATTGTAAAAATAAATTATCTGCACCAAAAAAAGAAAATATTGCATTATAACTAAAAGAACAACCATAGCAAGAAACAATGGTTGCCACAATTAAGCCACCAAAAATAGTACCCCATTCTTTTAAAGGAAAACCTCGTAAACGTCTATGTAAAATGTAAAGCATGACGATCGTTGATACCACATTAACACCGATCGTCGCAAAAACTAAACCTTGAGTCGCAAAACTTCTGACTAAAAAATAATCTAAAATAGCATTTAAAAAGATATTAGCAATACTAATTTTCAAAGGTGTTTGTCCATCTCCTAAAGCGTAGAAAACTCTCACTAAAACATCTCTACCTAAATAGAAAAACATTCCTAAGCCATAAGCAAATAAAACAGGAGCAACAACGGCGGAGGCAGAAGCTTCAAACATACCTCTTTGGTAAATAATTCTGACAATGGGTTTAGCTAAAGCCATAAAAATAGCTGTCAAAGGTAACATTGTCAAAGCAGTTAAAATTAATCCCTGTCTGATTCTCATCTTTAATTCATCCCAATTATCTGGATCAGCCAAACGAGAAAAGACAGGTAAAAAAGGGACTAAAATCATATTGGAAATGATACCCAAGGGAGTTAAAACAATAAAATTGGCATAACGCATTGCCGCTGCGGCATTAGCAATGTAAGAAGCGAAATATAAATCTGTATAAACATTAATATGTAACATCCCCGAAGAAAGAGTCGCGGGTGCCATGACTTTCATCACATCCCTAACTCCTTCTCTACCCCAATCAAATCGGAATTTTAAGCGACTAATACCCGATTTTATTTGTGCTACTTGTTGGGCAACCCATTGCCAAATTCCTCCCAACAAGGTTGTCCCTGCTAAGATGATGCTACCTATTTTGAGATATTCGGGAGTACTAATGTCTTGTCCTAAAAATAATAATAAACCTCCCACACCAATAACAATGGTTAGGCTGGAAAATAAAGGACTAATACTGGGAAGCCAATATTGATCTGAAGCGTTTAAACAACCAAAGCCGATACCAATTAGTCCCGCCAATATAGCTAAAGGAGCCATAATTTGTAGTTGTAAGATCGCCATATCCCTGATACTGGTTTCCAAACCGGGGGCTAATAAATCGATACATTTATCGGCATAGATAACTAAGATGATAGTGACAAATAATAAAATACAACTAACTATAGTAGTTATGGTTTCAATTAAAGGAGCGGCATCTTTTTGTTTTCGTTTGGCTAGGCTACTAACCAAAGCACTATGAAAAGGGCCATTGATACCACCTAATAAGATCAACAAAAATCCGGGGATAACGTAAGCGTAGGCATAAGCGTTGACAACAGGCCCCACTCCAAAAGCAGCAGCAACGATTTGTTCTCTTACTAAACCAAATATTTTACTAATCAGAGTGGCGACGGCAACGATACCTGCAATGCCTGCTAGGGATTTTTTACTCTTATTTTTGTTCACTCGATCGATGGGATAAAACAGCTTGGTTTATTATCTAGCAAAATGGTCAAAAATCAATTCTTTTTTAAGATAGGGAAAAATTTCACAGAGGAAAAACGCTACAAAGTAATTATTTCTCAAGGAAACCATTGTAGCGTTTTAATTTTATGTTGATTGAATTTTATGTCTTTACAACTGAGGTTTTGTAATCGGCTGCGTTCTTTTTCTGGGACGACGATCGAAATTATCTACCGCATCTTTATTGGTTTGGGGCTTACGAAAACTTACTCGCGATCGCTTCATTCTCGAATGACTTTTATCTTCATATATTTCTAGATAAAGAGTCTCACCTGCCATTTGTGCCGCAGTTTGTAATACATTTCTAACGGCTTGAATATTACGTCCACCTCTACCATAAACTTTACCTTTATCATTATCTTCAAAGGCAAGACGAATCCAAACCCTTTTGGTACTGGCTATATTTTCACAGTCAAAAGATAATAATCCTGGAGACTCAAGTAAAGGTTCTATTAAAAAACGAACTAAACCATCATAATCAGGTTCAGAAAGATTATTCAGCGGAACATTTATTTCACTATTAAGCATTTACTTGTTCAAATACTTTAGCTTTGTTTAAAATACTACGTACAGTTTCAGTAGGTTGAGCACCCTGCTTCAATCGAGCAACAATGGCAGGTACATCTAATCTAGTTTCATCGTTTCTGGGATTGTAAAAACCTAATTCCTCTAATACTTTTCCATCACGACGATTACGACTATTAATCGCTACAATACGATAACTAACTTCTCTTTTCTTTCCTAATCTTTTTAAACGTAATTTAACCATATTAATTTAAGCAATTTACAATAAAATTTTGAGCGTTAAATTTTAATTAACCTTTACCATGATACTGAAATTTGTTACCAATTGCTAAAGGATTTTTCGATAATTACTGCTTAAATTAAGATTTTGCTTAATTTTGTGGTAACTTCTCCATTTTTTGTTTGATGAATTATCCGCTCACTACTTCGATACAATAGAAGGTCTGAGAAAAAATAATAGTAAATAAATATATCATGTCCGTTAGAGTTAGAATTGCACCATCTCCTACAGGTAATTTACACATTGGAACTGCTCGTACGGCAGTTTTTAACTGGTTATTTGCCCGTAATCAAGAAGGTAAATTTATTTTAAGAGTCGAAGATACTGATTTAGAAAGATCGAAATCAGAATATACTGAAAATATTAAATCAGGTTTGACATGGTTAGGTTTAACTTGGGATGAAGGTCCTTTTTTTCAAACCCAAAGACTGGATTTATATCGTGATGCAATTCAAAAATTAATCGATCAAGGTTTTGCTTATCCTTGTTATTGTACTCCCCCAGAATTAGAACAAATGCGGGAAAAACAAAAGGCGACCAATCAAGCACCACGTTATGATAATCGTCACCGGAATCTTACCGCTGAAGAAATTGCTCAGTTTGAAGCCGATGGAAGAAAGCCTGTTATTCGTTTTAAAATTGATGATGAACAAAAAATTGTCTGGAATGATTTAGTTCGAGGCAAAGTTGTCTGGCAAGGTAGTGATTTGGGTGGCGATATGGTAATTGCTCGTACTCCTGAACAAGATAGTGAAACTTTTGGACAACCTCTTTATAACTTAGCCGTTGTCGTAGATGATATTGATATGGATATCACTCATGTCATCCGTGGTGAAGATCATATTGCTAATACTGCCAAACAAATTTTATTATATGAAGCTTTGGGTGCTAATGTACCTGAATTTGCCCACACTCCTTTGATTTTAAACACTGAAGGGAAGAAATTATCTAAACGTGATGGGGTGACATCGATCGATGATTTTCGTAAAATGGGTTTTATTGCACCTGCTCTAACTAACTATATGACGTTATTAGGTTGGACTCCTCCCGATGCACAAGAAATCTTCACCTTAGATTCGGCAGCAACTCAGTTCTATTTAGAAAGGGTGAACAAAGCAGGGGCTAAATTTGATTGGGATAAATTAGATTGGCTCAATAGTCAATATCTTCATAGTATGCCCAGCGATGATTTATTATCTTTATTGATTCCTTATTGGCAAGAAGCTGGTTATCAATTTGATACGGGGGCTGATAAACAATGGTTATTGGATTTAACGACTTTACTTGCTCCTAGTTTAACTCGTTTAACTGATGGAGTAAAAGATGGGGCTTTGTTCTTTGTTGATGGTGTGACTATTGCCTCAGATGCTCAAGAATTTGTTGCCCAAGATGGTGCAAAGGCAGTTTTAGAATCCGTGGGTAGCCAATGTGAATCAGGACTAACTTTAGATGGTGCTAAAGCGATTATTAAGGCTGTTACAAAAGAGTTCAAGGTGAAAAAAGGCTTGGTAATGCGATCGCTCAGAGTCGGTTTAACAGGAGCATTACACGGTCCTGATTTAATCCAAACTTGGTTACTTTTAAATCAAAAGGGGATGGACAAAACTCGTATTGAAACAGTATCGAATTCTATCTCTAA
The DNA here is from genome assembly GCA_011088145.1 of Cyanobacteria bacterium MH1_Bin12. Classification (GTDB taxonomy): domain Bacteria; phylum Cyanobacteriota; class Cyanobacteriia; order Cyanobacteriales; family Cyanobacteriaceae; genus JAALKG01. The sequence continues at coordinate 5,029 of JAALKG010000043.1, forward strand.
TTAGATGGCTAATGTTACGCATCATAAATTTTCAATTATAAAGACATAAAGAATCTTTGATTTTTAATAGTCAATTATTTCAAAACTGAGGTTTTTGCGTAACATCAGTCAACTATAAGCTACTCTTAATCGGATAAACAATGCTCTTGCAATAAATCAGTGACCATTTGATAACCCTCTGGATGAGTTTGGACAGCATAGGCTTCTGCTTCCAAATGTCTTCTTAGCCCGTGATTGTAATGAGTGAAGAAAGGACGAGCAATATTTGGCGGAGATATAGATCAATTTAAGGGGAAAATTTTCCCTTTTCCCGTACATAATTGAGCCGCATGGGTAGCTTCATGAATCAGAGTCGGTAAAGCAATTCTTAAGTCAAAGACCACAGGATTTATCCAGATAGTTTTACTTTTTGTTTTTAAAAGTCCATAAGTACCTCTGATGGGGGGTGGTTCAATTTTTACGATAAAGTCGTAGGTTTCTAATTTGTGTTTCAATTCTAGAAACTTATCACTGGGTTGAGTTTGAGCTAACACAAACATTAATCCAAGAGTCGAGTTAATCAACATTAATTTTTTGTTTCTAATTTAATTTTCGTCTGGGCATGTGCCAATCCTTTTTCTAAAATATGAATCAGATTAGACAGTGAATGAGTTAAAGGTGAAATTGAAGCCTGATACATAGAGATGAGATGGTCATAAACAAATTCCTTAAATATTTATCTGCAAAGTTCATCCTATATTAACGAAAAGAGGGAATAGGGTTTTTTAAAATTATTACTCAAGTCATAAATTTTTATTGAAATTGATTCACAAATTATTTTGAAGATTATCAAGTTCAAATACGATAATTCATAGAAATGAAAAAAGCTTTATATAATTCGTTTTGATTCAAGAATCAAATATTATCACCAATCAAAAAGAGGGTCTGATTCTGTTTCTTCTTCTCTAACAAATCTCTTTCTATTTTGTTTTTTAGTAACTTTCTTTTTCCTAGAAAATAACAAAGGGACGATCACACCAATCATAAATCCTAATCCGAGCATGATTGATAAAAAGACACCAACGGGAATTTTAACAGATTCTAAAAAGAAAAATTTTAAACTAACTAACTCAATATTTTGAATAGAAAAGGTCGCGACTAATACTATCCAAAAAGCAAAAACTAATGCAACAATAATATTTTTAGTAGTGTTCATTTTTGTAGTTAGTTAATTTTATTTATAAATGAGAAAAGGGGATAAGGAAAAAATAAATTAATTCCTTACATACCTTGATTTTCACCACAACTATTACCCAGAATAACTGAATTGCAATTTACTAGGTAAATGAAGATCTCCTTCTAATATAACATTGCGATCGTTGGCTGATAAGTGACGTAAAATTTTATAAATAGCTTCTATCTCATCTAATTCGTCAATTTTAGTGGCGATATCATTAACACAAAGTGGTTGATTACTGTTTTTAAGTAAATTCAATACTTTAAGTTGTAAATCTAAAATTGATGCTGCTGCTTTTTTACCAGCTTCAACACCAGGTTGATGGTAGGCATTAATATTAATTAAATAAGCGTAAATACTTACAGCTCTTTCATAAAGAGCAATTAAAGCACCAATGGTATAAGGACTAACTTCATCTACGGTGACAGTCACAGAATATCTGTTTTTGTCATATAAGGCTTGACGAGTACCTTGTAACAAACCAGAAAGATAATCACCACCAGTAATATTTTCTTGTAATTCAATAGATTTAGTTTTTCTATCTTTTAATACTTCAATGAAGGTAACAAAAAAGTTGGCTACCCCTTCCCTTAATTGTTGTACATAAGCATGTTGATCTGTAGAGCCTTTGTTACCATAAACAGCAAGACCTTGATAAACTGTGTTTCCATCTAAATCTTTTTCTTTACCTAAAGATTCCATTACCAGTTGTTGTAGATAGCGACTAAATAGTAATAGGCTATCTTTGTAAGGTAACATCACCATATCTTTTTCACCTTTACCATTACCAGCGTAATACCAAGATAAAGCCAGCAAGGCGGCAGGATTATTTTTTATGTTTTTTTCTCTGGTGGCAATATCCATTTCTTTGGCACCAGCCAACATGCGGTCAATATCGATACCTTCTAAGGCTGCTGGTAATAAACCCACAGTTGATAGTTCTGAAGTACGTCCTCCTACCCAATCAAACATGGGAAAACAACTTAACCAATTTTCGTCTTTAACAACTTTATAAAGTTTACTGCTATCATCCATCATGGTAATAGCAACTGCATAACGGGAAAAGTCTAATCCTTCTTCCTGATAAGCATTTTTTGCTTCTAGCATTCCGTTACGAGTTTCTGGTGTACCTCCAGATTTACTGATGACAAGGACAAGGGTGGTTTTTAATTTGTCTTTTAGTTTTCCTAATACTTTATCAATACCTTCAGGATCTGTATTATCAATAAAATGTATCTTTAATTTTGGAGTGAGAGGAGCTAACGCTTGAGACACAAATTGTGGACCTAAGGCTGAGCCTCCAATACCAATGGAGAGCAAATCGGTAAATTTTTCTCCTTGAGGGGTTGTTATTACTCCTTTATGGATTTTTTTGGTAAATTCTGTGAGTTGGGTTAGGGTTTCATTAATTTCTTGTTTTATTTCTTGATTGGGTGCAATGTCTGTATTTCTGAACCAATAGTGACCTACCATTCTGTTTTCATCAGGATTTGCGATCGCACCTTGTTCTAATTTTTCGACAGAATCAAAGGCATGGGCAAATTTAGCTTTCATGGAGGTATAAAAGCCCTCATCAAAGTTCATTCGACTGACATCTACATAGAGATTTAACTTTTGATTATAGTAAAGCCAATCTTGATAACGTTGCCACAATTGTAATTTATCCATAAATATAAATAGTCAAACGATAATGATTTATTCTTTGTTTTTAATTATGAAGGACTTTCAGTCTGAACTAACTTTTCTTTGTCAACTTATAAAATTTGTAATTACTCAACTCCCCCCCATACAATAAATGTAATCTTTCAACACCTTACAATAAAAGCATTATAGCGATCGATTAATTTAGACAGTTTATTGACAAATTGACTCAAAAAACGGCTGTAAGTACTATTATTTCGTAAAATGTTTTGTAAAAGGCTATTTTTGTGTTTCAGAAAATCCTTGCTATATATGCTTTTCAAGAACCATAGGGGGGTTGAGCAATTACTAAAATTTGTTAATTGATTCAATGTTTTAGTTAATTCAAAGCTGATTTAAGATAATTATCTCATCTGACTACTACCTTGAGTGATTTTACTTTTAATTAAATTGCTCCAATGTAGAATTGAGAATAGACAATGCGGAAAATAGATTTTAAACAAAGAAATCATGGAATGAAGCAAAAATTTTTTGCCCTAGATAATCATATATAACTGATTATCTAAGGCAAACTTTAATATATTACTTCAAATAATATATTACTTCAAAGCTAAATTGATATTGGGTAATGGGTTATTGTTTTGAGCAATCTCAACATAAGACTGTGTAACATTATCATTTATAGCTATAGTTGTTGAATCATAGAGATTGGTAGCTAATTTGGGATAAAAACCAATACCAATAATTAAGAACAGAAAACAAACTGCAATAAATACTTCCCTTCCCTTAGCATCATTGTAAACTGCTTCAGTTGGTAAAACACAATTTGTACCAAAACAAACTGCCGCATCATTTATCGCTTTATTATTGCTTTCTGATATACCAATGACACATAAATCAACCTTGTCATTGCCATAGAAAAGCTGTCTCAACATTGATAATAAATAAATAGGAGTAATAATTAAACCTACAGCACTAAGTATTACGATCAAAGTACGAAAGTTAGAATCATAAACAGTACTATTACTAAAACCGATAAACACGCTCAATTCGCTCACAAAACCACTCATTCCCGGTAATGCTAGAGAAGCCATTGCACCTGCGGTAAATAAGGCAAAAACTTTGGGCATTGCTTTACCAATATTACCCATTTCATCAAAGAACATTGTATGAGTTTGATCGTAAGTAACACCAGCTAAAAAGAATAATAGAGAAGCAATTAAACCGTGAGAGAGCATTTGCAACATAGCACCACTAATCCCTAAGTCAGAGAAAGAAGCAATACCAATTAAGACAAAACCCATATGAGAAACAGAAGAATAAGCTAAACGACGCTTCATATTCGTTTGAGCAAAGGAAGCAAATCCACCATAGACTATATTCACCACCCCTAGGATAATCAGCACTGGAGCAAAATAGACATGAGCATCAGCTAATAATCCTAAATTTAGGCGAATTAAACCATAACCACCCATTTTCAAGAGTACTCCAGCCAATATCATGGAGATGGGAGAAGAAGCTTCACCATGGGCATCAGGTAACCATGTATGAAAAGGAAAGATTGCCAATTTCACACCAAAAGCAATTAGCAATCCGGCATAAAGAAATAACTCTAAACCAAGAGGATAGTTTCTCAAAGCCAATTCGGCGATATCAAAGGTGATTAAATCACCACCGTATAAAGCCAAACCTAAACCAGCAATTAATATAAAAATAGAAGCGGCGGCGGTGTAAAGTAGAAATTTAGTAGCTGCGTAGCGTCTTTTTTCTCCACCCCAAATAGAAACGAGTAAATAAACAGGAACTAATTCTAGTTCCCACATGATAAATAATAATAATAAATCTTGGGCAACAAATACACCTATTTGTGCTGAATATAATAATAATAATAAAAAGTAAAATAAACGTGGTTTGCGATCGACTTGCCATGCAGAGAAAATCGATAGAGTTGTCACAAAACCTGCTAATAAAACTAAGGGCATAGATCAACCATCTACGGAAACCGCCCAACTTAAACCTAAAGGTTCAATCCATGTGTATTTTTCAACTAATTGAAAACTGCTATTGGTAGCATCAAAATTTTGCCAGAAAACATAACACATCAAAAGAAAGTCAATCAATCCTACTGATAAAGCATACCATCGCAATGTTTTGCCTTTTTTCTCCGGTATGATCGGAATCATTAGTGCAGCAACTAGTGGAAAGACAATTATTGCGGTAAGCCAAGGAAATTGTTCCGCCATCATAATTTTAATTTAATGTTTTTATTCTTATGTTAGGAATTATTTTACTACATTCATTAACTTTTGTTAAGAAAATATTGGTTATTTATACTTATGGTTCTCATTATTAAAATGGTATTATAAAATTCTTTGAAAAGAAGACATAATAAGAAGATTTCTTTGACTTGAATCTGCTTATTATTATGTTTGATAACAGTTGCAGTCTGATAATCTTGTAATATTTGCCAAAATAAAATAAATAGACTTGCCAAAAAAACAATTTTTGTAAGATAATAAGAGATTGTGTATAAAATTAGCTTTACAGTAACTTAGACAAAAATAATGGCCAGTAAAAAAGGTGTCCGTTTAATTATTACTTTAGAGTGTACAGAATGTCGCACTAATCTTAATAAGCGTTCTAAAGGTGTATCTCGTTATACTACCATAAAAAACAGACGTAATACGACAGGTAGATTAGAGCTGAAAAAATTCTGTACCCATTGTAATAAACACACAGTCCACAAAGAAATTAAATAATTTAATTTCTTTACTAAATTTTTGATTTTCAATTAGACAATAATAGTTTTAACGTAAATTATGGCTTACTTTCGTAAGAGACAATCTCCCCTTCCTAAAGGTCAACCGATCGACTATAAAGATATAGAATTGTTACATAAATTTGTAACAGAAAGAGGAAAAATGCTTCCTCGTCGTATTACAGGTTTAACAGCTCGTCAACAAAGAGCTTTGACCATTGCTGTAAAAAGAGCTCGTCTTGTTGCTTTATTACCTTTCTTGAATGTAGAAGGTTAATTGCATTTAAAATGATTTTTGATAGTTAATAGCTAAAGCTTTTAAATGTGTGCTATTAGCTATATTTTTTAGATAAACTTCAATTTAAACTTGCATATTCTAAAAAAATTAGCTACAATCGTAAAGGTATCGAAAAAAGGCCGGATAGCTCAGTCGGTAGAGCAGAGGACTGAAAATCCTCGTGTCGGCGGTTCAATTCCGCCTCCGGCCATACCGACACGAGGACTACTTTTACAATTTCTACCTTGTTAAGCTTCGTAACAATTCTTGAGTATAAGGATGATCGCTTAATTCGGAGACTCGATCGTCTTTGATTACTTGTTCTAGGAAATAGAAAAAGTTATTTTTGACTGTATTGGTGTTGGGGTGGTTTTCTCCTAATGTTTGAAACAAAATCATTAAACATTGCAGATACATTAGTTCCGCTGGTTCGTATTTCCCTTGAGAGAAGTATAGTAGGGCTAAATTATTGATGGAAAAGCCACATCAGGATGTTCTGCTTCCAACCTCTCACGAGTAGCTGTGACACATTGTTGAGACCAAGGTAATGCTAAATCATATAGTCCTTGTCCTTGATAAAACCAATATAAACAGGTAAATATCCAAAAAATATTTTCATCTCTTAACCATTGAGTGAGATTACTGGCGACTTCTGTAATATGAGGAATAGTTGGTTCAAAACAAGCAATCTCATTTAATGTTGGAGTATAAGGCATTTGTCGAGAGATTCTTACCATTACCTCTACATAGGGGCGTTTTAAATTATTTTTGTCTGTTAATTGATCTAATTTACCTTGGAAAAATTCTCTAATTAATACATCAAGTAGTTATTTGTACCAATAATCCAGTGGAACAAAGTCATCAAAGGATTAAATTTAGATATTATCCCAGTTTAGGGTATGGAGAATTTAATGCCGCTCAACGTTTTTGCTAGGCAGTGGATGAAGGAGCACAGTTTTTAAGGCCTCAAAGCAGAATGGCAGAACTCTTGTGTCTAAATGAGCTTAGAGAGAAATTTATCAATAGAGTTGAACAAAGAGAAATTATTTCAGACAATTTAAGAACGATCAAGAGAAAGAAAGATTGTCTTTATAATTATCAGATATATTTTGGCTAACCAGTTCTGACACTTTCTAGTTTCGTTCTAACTGATTCTCTTAATTAGATGATTCAGATTCAATCTCTTGATATGAAAATATTAAAGGAGTTGGTGCAACTTCTATAGCTGTATCATTCGGTAATCTACGAATTAAATCTGCTTGTACTAATTTGTCAATGATATGAATGACTTCACTAAATTCTTGAACTTTTAATTTTTGTAACTCTTCTAAAGTAATATTTTCATCTGATAATTGACCTTTTTCTAAAACTAAATTTAGTAAAATAAAATCTTCAGGAGTTAATCCTAATTGTCCTCGCACTTGTTGATTGGTAAAAATAAATCCTTGTTGTAATATTTCAGTTGTAATAATTTCTGCATTTATTTCAGATGCTTTTTGTAAAACATAATTTCCTAAACGATTCAACCAACGAGGAACACCACTAGAACGCTGACACAACATTCTAGCAGTTTCTTTAGTAAAAGGTTTAACAGCTTGAGGATTTTCTACAGAGTATTGAGATGTTTGAGGACGTACACTATTTAAATACTTAACTAACATTTTATACATTGTTGCTTGATCGATTGGCTCTAATTTTATGGAAAAATCGAATAATCCTCTTTCACTAATAACAAGATCTCTTGTTAAACCAAAAGGATGACCTGTTAGAATAAACCAAGCCCCAGATTTTAGCATTCCTTGAGCATCCAAAAGCAATTGCTTCACTCTTGCTGGATCTTGTTTATCTAAATCGTCAATAGCAATGACAACACGATCATATTCTTTTAAAGCTCTTTTTAATAAGTCTTCAAAACTAAGTTCTGGAAATCGTGGTTCATTGATTTCAATAGTTTTTTCGCTAATTTCTCCTCCCAATCCAGGTAATCCAGCTTTAGCTTTACTCTCCCTTTGTTTTAATGGTTTTTCTGTGATTAATCCCATTTGATTTAACAAATTTTGAGCCCATTCATCATTTTTCATTTGACGAGCTAAAGCAATCAGTGCAGCTGTGGCTAAATCTGTATCTGCAGGCAAACTAATATATGCTGTTAAAGTCTTCTCCATTTTGCGATTTAAAAAATCTAAAATTACTAAAATAAAAGCGGTTTTACCCATACCAATCCAGCCATATATTAAGATTCTTTTTCTTTCTATTGCCCTGAATAAGTTTAAAACTTCTTTTAATTCTTTTCTTCTACCAGTAAAAACTTTCTTCCTGCGAGATTCTTTTAAAGTAGAAGCACTTTCAGAAAAAGGTATTTCTTCTATTCCCCATTTAGAATAAATAACATTTAATTCATCCCAAATATCATCTAATTCATTCATATAGCTTGTTTTCCCTTCATTTTACTGATACAGCTAAGAAGTTCTTGAATTTCTGCAATTTGTTTTTCGTTATTAATATTTCCGAAAATTATTTGAGCTTTTTCAAGTAGTTTTTCTGCTTCTTCTACGAAACCAATTTGTGATAATAATCTTCCTAAACTCGCTTGACAAAATGCAACACCTCTAGAATTCTTTAAATATTTATAAAAACGTAAAGCATCTCGATAATGAACAGAAGCTTTCTCATAATTACCAATTAAGTGATGAGTACGTGCAATCTGATAAATAGTATCTGCACGAGATTCTAAATCATTCAATTGACGATATAATTTCAAACTTTCTTCTAAATAGATTAAACCTTCATACCAATCTCCATGCTCAACAAAAATTTTACCTAGTATTAAACCAGTTTTTGCCATTTGGATCCAGTTTCTTTTAGTTTTATAAAGGGCAAATGCTTCTTTATAACAAATGATTGCCTTTTCTACATTCTTGACTCTATCTCCTTTGGTTCTATTACTGTAAGTATTGGCTAAATTATTGAGGGAAGTAGCCAGTTCGGGATGTTCTTTACCCAAGAGTTTTCTTCTTAGCTCTAAAGCTTGAATATATAGGGTTTTTGCTTGTTCGTATTTCCCTTGAGAGAAGTATAGTCCGGCTAAATTATGGATGGAAGTAGCCACATCCGGATGTTGTTCACCTAAGAGTTTTCTTCTCAGAGCTAAAGCTTGTAGGTAGAGGGGTTCTGCTTGTTCGTATTTCCCCTGAGACAAGTAGAGTGCGGCTAAATTATTGATGGAAGTAGCCACATCCGGATGTTGTTCACCAAAGAATTTTCTGTATAAATCTAAAGCTTGTAGGTAGAGGGGTTCTGCTTGTTCGTATTTTCCCTGAGACAAGTAGAGTGCGGCTAAATTATTGATGGAAGTAGCCACATCCGGATGTTGTTCACCAAAGAGTTTTCTGTATGAATCTAAAGCTTGTAGGTAGAGGGGTTCTGCTTGTTCGTATTTCCTTTGAGCACGATATAGTCCGGCTAAATTATGGATGGAAGTAGCCACAGAGGGATGTTGTTCACCTAAGAGTTTTCTTCTTAGCTCTAAAGCTTTTAGGTAGAAGGGTTCTGCTTGTTCGTATTTCCCTTGAGAGAAGTATAGTCCGGCTAAATTATGGATGGAA
>JAALKG010000043.1:14535-19002 GCA_011088145.1 Cyanobacteria bacterium MH1_Bin12
CGGCTAAATTATGGATGGAAGTAGCCACATCCGGATGTTGTTCACCTAAGAGTTTTCTTCTCAGAGCTAAAGCTTGTAGGTAGAGGGGTTCTGCTTGTTCGTATTTCCCTTGAGCACGATATAGTTCGGCTAAATTATGGATGGAAGTAGCCACATCCGGATGTTGTTCACCTAAGAGTTTTCTTCTCAGAGCTAAAGCTTGTAGGTAGAGGGGTTCTGCTTGTTCGTATTTCCCTTGAGCACGATATAGTTCGGCTAAATTATTGATCGATTGTGCGACATATGGATGTTGTTCACCTAAGAGTTTTCTTCTCAGAGCTAAAGCTTGTATCAAGAGAGGTTCTGCTTGTGCGTATTTCCCTTGAGACAAGTAGAGTGCGGCTAAATTATTGATCGATTGTGCGACATATGGATGTTGTTCACCTAAGAGTTTTCTTCTCAGAGCTAAAGCTTGTATCAAGAGGGGTTCTGCTTGTTCGTATTTCCCTTGAACCAAGTATAGTAGGGCTAAATTATTGATGGAAAATGCCACATCAGGATGTTCTGCTCCCAACCTCTCACGAGTAGCTGTGATACATTGTTGTGACCAAGGTAATGCTAAATCATATAGTCCTTGTCCTTGATAAAACCAAGATAAACAGGTAAATATCCCGGCAATTTCTTGATTGTCATTCCTTAACCATTGAGTGAGATTACTAGCTACTTCTGTAATATGAGGAATAGTTGGTTCAAAATGAGCAATATCATTGATAGTAGGTGTTGGCGGTATTTGTCGGGATATGCCTACCATTACTTCTATATAGGAGCATTTTAAATTATCTTTGTCTGTTAATTGCTCTAATTTACCTTGGAAGAATTCTCTAATTAATTGATGTAAACGATAACTATCTTCTTGTGTTTGAATTAAATGTAAATCTTGTAGCTCAACGAGCGCATCTTCTAATTCTTCTGCATCCAAATCAATCTCTACTTGTTGTAATAATGACAATTCTATTGGAGCTAAAGCAAATATACTCAACAAACAACCTAACCTTTGAGCCTGTTCACCTAACTCCTCCCAACTCAATTCAAATGCGGCGACTACTCCTCTTTGAATTTTTAATGTAGATATTTTCTTTTTATCTACTTTTAACGATTGATGAGATAATCCCTCTGCCTCTTCTAATCTAGTTAACATTTCTCCAATGGTAATGTTCCGTTTTTGGATATATCTACCGACTAAATTTAGTGCCAAAGGTAAATAACCCAAACGCAGACAAAGTTCCTTCGTCTCTTCTATTTGCCCGTCAATTTCACTTTCTGCCACCCATTTCTTTAATAGCTTGATCGCATCTTGATCTTTGAGAACCTTTAAGGATAAAAAGGGAATTTTCTTCAAATCCAAACGAGTAGTCATCAAGATTTTGAAATCAGAAGGTTGAGGTGGTAAATAAGCTTGAATTTCCGAATAATTAGTGACATCATCAAGGACGATCAAAACATTACCTTCTTTTTTGCTTTGCCATCGTGACCAACAAAATTCGACTTGCTCTTCTAAATCAGCATCTTCAGGAGGTTTCAAACCTAAACGATTTTTAGCAAAACGAATTATTTGTAAACCGATATTTTCCTCTCTGGCATTTAACCAACAGATTCCCCCTTCATAAGACTTTTGTAATAGATGAAAACCAGAATATTGAATAGCTAATTCTGTCTTACCAATGCCTCCCATTCCTTTGACTGCGGTAATTGCTAGTTGTTTATTTGCTTGTAACTGCTGATCGAGTTCTTCTAATGTTTGACTTCGTCCCACAAATGAGATCGTATTGCTAGTCGGAATATTGTGAGGAGTAGGTGAACAGCTGAGTTTTTTTTTTTGCGGTAAATATTGCTGGAGAAAAACCATGAGAAACTCTGCCGATGCTTGAGCGGCAAAATCTCGAAAAGAATCATCCTTAAATTCATCAGCGTAATCACAAACCCCCTTAACAAAAATCATATAATCAATTTCTTGAACCTCAGAGACAATTCCTATAGCTTCTCCTTCCATCTCCAAACCAATAATTTTACGTTGTCTCATTTCCAACTCATCCCAAATTGTCGCATCCTGTATAACTTGTGTACCAGTTCCCACCGTACCTAAATGTACTTTAAACTGAGGATCGGATTGAGGTGCATTAGGATTGATAAACATTTGCTCATCAAGGTATTGCTTACCTTTCTCTGTCAACTTAAATTCATCTTGTTTTACCCATCCACGCTTTCTTAAACGTTCAATTGCTCCTTGTCGGTTGATAATATATTTGTGAGCATCACCATAATCTAATATTTGATTAACTTCTCCTGCTTCAACTGCTGCAATTGCCCTTAATAACCAGTTGGCTTGATAATCAATCGAAAAAGCCCTTTTTTCAACTCCAGAAAATACCCATTTATCTTTCATTTGAGCAACAGAAGTTTTCCATTTATCCTTCAAATTAAAGGTGGTAATCTCCCTTTTGAGGTTTCCCTGCTTAATTTTGCCAGCATCATAGCGAAATACTTTATCCGCCACAATCACATCCCCTAAAAATACATCTCCTCTTTTACCAGCACATATTCCACACATTGCCAAACATTGAGGATTTAATTGAGAAGTTAGACGAGTAGCCAAAGTAGCAGCGGCAGTTGCTCCCATGTTATTTGACCACATTGCTGCCACCGAAAAACTAGAGCCATCGTGACGATGGAAAGATTTTTGATAATAGTTAGTAAAATTATTGTCATCCTTAACTGCTTCCCATGATGCCTCACCACCAGTTATCTCTATCAAAGCATCAAACTCTTCTTTCAAAGCAGCGATGATTAAAACTTCAGCTTGAGATTCTAGATCAGGGTTATTTTCTGATTGAGAGTAATAAGAACTATTTTGCTTTGCTTCGGGTCGATCGGATTGGTTCATAATTACTGCTCTGAATCTCCATGGAGTTAAGATCATTTTAACCAGCAATAGATAAAAGCGATCGTCTTTTTCCTCAAAAAGGATCAATATTTTTTTGATTACCCTTAACTATTTTAATCACTCGATCGCACTCCCTAAGCACAAGCAGGGCTTTCTCATAAAAATCCTACCCTTTTCAAGAATTCCCCCAACAGCTTATTGCTGTCGCAAAAATTATCTAGTGCCGCCATCATATTGGGAATTTTAGCCTGGCGAAACACCTGCATTGCTAGGGTACGCAGACCCGCCATCACCTGAGCTTGATTCCCCGACTGGGTGCGACCTTTCTATGATACGTTATAGCTGTAATTCACTATTAAAGAGGTTTTTAGAAAATTTTGGAACATACAATTACTGTAAGTATTGTATTATTTTATGGATAATAAATGCCTTATAGAATGAAAGTTTCATGGCTTTTCTTTAAACATCAAAACTAGGTCGCACCCTGCAGCTAAAGTTTTATCAAAACAATTTTTAAGAAGCGGAACCTCAATAGGAGCAAATTGTTCAGAAGCAAAATATGCACAATCGAATAAAGATTTCATTAATAAATATTCGATAGCTTTAAAAGAAGCAAATGAAACCATCTACTGGTGCAAAATAATGATTAAATCTGAGCTAGTTCCAGAATCTAAACTGACGTTACGCAGAATTTGAATATTGTCTCGAGGATAATTGACAATTGACAATTGACAGTTGACAATTAATCAAATCTCTAGTTTTTAACCTAAAACATAATTAAATCAAGTCAAAAATTGATTAAACATAGAATAAGTCTATAAAAAAACAATCTTTAAAGTTACACTTAATTAAATGCAATTTAGTATTAATACGCGGTGTGCAACTTAAAACGAAAGAATAGGGCTTTTAAGGTTAATTTGTATTTATTCAATTTTCAAAACCCTTTAAAATCAATGGTTAAAATTTAGTTGCACATGGCGTTGTAACTATTAATAAATAAGGGCTATGTTCTTATTTTTTCTTTTTGTTTGCGTAAGTCCTGTTTAATTAAATAAATCCAGTTCCTAATTCTGAGTTTTTACTTAATATTTGCTCTTGCATCCATAACCGCCAAAACAAAAGAAGCGATAGTTGCAGGAATACTAATTGCTAAAATAATGGCTGTATTAGTTTGTCCTAACTCAGGCATTCCCGAAGATAATTCAAATACACATCCTACAGATGCGATCGCAGTAATACAAGAAATTAGTAGCAATACGCTACTTTTAGGTGTCATATACATATATTGTTATGGAGAAAAATTTAATTGCTTTATTTATATACCTAATTGTTTTTAACATAATTTCAACTAGATTAGAACAATAATTAGTGATACTGCAAAATTAAACGAATGAGAATCAGTCATCAAACTAACAGCAAATCTATTTCTTAAAATACGTCTATCTATACGCCAGTTTGTTACATTAACAGACTCAGTGAAGCCGTAGTTTATAGTTTATCTGTGTTCCTTGAGAAGACCCACGGCTATGCCCATGGGATGAATCACG
>JAALKG010000044.1 GCA_011088145.1 Cyanobacteria bacterium MH1_Bin12
CACTTTATTTCTTACTCTATTATTATACGCAATCTTATGCCGATAAGGGAGTAGTGTTATATGGTGGTTATAATTTTGACTCTAGCCTTATTAAATTAATTGATGCCACAACTAATAGTAACCCAAAAATTGCAGTCCATGAACTGGCGGTAACAGATCCTCTTTTAGGAGAAGAACACGATCACGGTCATGAAGAACACAGTGAAAAAGAAGATCATGATGATCATGATGATCACGACGATCATGACGATCATAGTGAAGAGGGACACAGCGAAGAAAAAGTTCCCGATCCTCAAGAGTGGCACAATCCTCAAAATGGCGGTAAAATGGTTGCTGTGATCGCCGAAGGATTAACTCAAATACAGCCAGATTTAGAAGAACAATACAATAGTCAAAGCCAAACAATACAGTCAGAATTAGAGCAAATAGATCAATGGATTAAGCAACAAGTAGCCACAATCCCTGCTGATAAAAAGAAATTAGTAACTACCCACGACGCTTTAGGGTATTATGTTGACGCATATGATATTGAGTTTCAAGGTGCTTTGTCAGGTTTCAGTACAGAGGAATCGCCTAGTGCAGGGATGGTGGCAGATCTGGTCAAAGAAATAAGAGAAACTCAAGTTCCAACTATCTTTGCTGAAATCTCTGCTAATCCTCAATTAATAGAAACAGTAGGTAGGGAATCAAATGTACAAGTATAATCTAGAGAGTTATATGCTGATAGTTTGGGAGGAAAAGGTAGTGAAGGAGATTCTTACCAAAAAATGTTAATTGCTAACACCAAAACGATCGTCGAAGGTTTAGGGGGGCAATATACCACCTTTAATCCTAGTAATAAATAATGGATATTGACATCCTCCCAGCGTCGGAGACGCGGGAGGATGTCAATATATGAATATGAGTTACAACAAGCTAGTTTAACTTCTACTGTGACGACTTTAGATAATCAAGTTAGTGATACAAGACAAGTCAAGCAGAAAAAAATTATTGGTGTCGGTAATGTGGGTAAAAATCCTCATCAAGCTAGTTATGTTATCTATAACCCTTATAATGGTCAATTAAAACTACAAAGCATTAAGTATTAAATGTTATCTATGAGTAAGGATAGAGTTAGAGAGACAGTTAGAAATGGAGATACTTTAACTAAAAATCAGCAAAAAATTCTCGACTTATTAAAAGAATTAAATATTGAAATTACGGCTCAAGATTTACATCTGCAATTACGCCAACAAAAATCTAAAATTGGTTTAGCTACCATTTACAGAACCTTAAAAACACTACATTTAAGAGGAATTATTCAAGAAAGGATTACCACAAATGGTGAATCTTTATATCAATTAATTGATCATCATACCCATCATTTAAATTGTATTCATTGTGGTAAATCAGAGTTAATTCAAGAAAAAAATTGTATTGTCGATCGTCATCATCATATTTTACCAGAAGAAAAATTCAAATTATATTATCATACATTAGAATTTTATGGCTTATGTGAACATTGCCAAAATCTTTAAAATTTAGTTTTTTATAACACGATCTTTCAGTGGTTTTAATCTAACAATTTTAGAAATTATTGTAAGTATTATATTAACTTTTAAAAAATGGATATAGTAGATTTTATTGAGGATAAATTAGATATTTTTGGAGAAAAAATAGAGTGGTGTTTTGGCAATTATTCATACTAAAATAGTAACAAGGATAAAAATGATTTCAACTGAAAAGTGACAAAAAAGAATTTCATGCTGATTTCATTTTTATGTGCTTAAGATTTTTAAGCACATCCCACTTTTAACGACTAAATTAACTACTTTTACCACTATCCATTATCCAAGCAGTAAAGAAACCAACGCTACTTCCAGTCCCAATAGTAGCTAGTATTGTTCGCCAATCTTTCTCGGCAGGAACGATCGCCTACAATCCCCTACTCCCTGACGATAGATGACGATGCTCCTCTGTTGATCAACCAATTGACCATTCCTCTATTTCGCGAAAATAGGTTGAACTACGCCTTTTAGGGAAAAATTCATTAATAATTAATGATCAATGAATAATTAATAAAAAATATTAGCTAATCTACAATTAAAATCAGCGGCAAGTTGAAGATTTTCAAAAGCAAATTAATGCAACACCTCTGAATATAGCTTACGGTTTATGGGTTACAACTCACCTCAAACCTGAAGCGGAAAAATTACGGTTTTCAACCTGAACGAGATTTATCTGTTGAGTATATTTTCATGGTTGCATCATTTAAAATAGCAATAGTCCTAATCGTAATAGTTCATAAATCACTGTGCAAATAGATGTTATCACTTTATTTCCCGACTTTTTTCGATCGCCTCTACAATGTAGTTTATTAGGAAAAGCATTATCTAAAGGTATTGCTCAGGTTAACTTAATCAATCCTCGTGACTTCACCACGGATAAACATCACCAAGTTGATGATGTCTCCTATGGAGGTGGTGTAGGTATGGTATTAAAACCTGAACCAATTTTTGCAGCGGTGGAATCTCTAACAAATCTTCAACCTAGAGAAGTCATTTTACTCACACCCCAAGGAGAAACGTTAAATCAAAGTTTATTAAAAGAATTTGCCACTAACTATCAACAATTGGTATTAATTTGTGGACATTATGAAGGAATTGATGAACGAGTCCAAAATATTGTCACTAGAGAAGTCTCTTTAGGAGATTTTGTTTTAACTTGTGGTGAAATTCCCGCTTTAACTTTAATTAATGGTGTCATTCGTCTTTTACCTGGTACTGTTGGCAAAGCTGAATCTTTATATGCCGATAGTTTTGAAGACGGTTTACTTGATTATCCTCATTATACTCGCCCTCAAGTTTTTAGAGATTGGGAAGTCCCCCCTGTATTACTTTCTGGACATCATAAAAATATAGCAAAATGGCGACATGAACAACAGTTAGCGATGACAAAAAAAAAACGTCCTGATTTGATGGCAAGATATGAAGAAAACAGCCATAATAACAAATAATATTTACTACATTTAGGTTCTATTTGATAAATTCTTTTACCTTTTAAGGGAAGCTTTTAAATACATTGCCAAGGTAAAGAGAATAAGCAAAATATAAAGATAAAATTACCATCAAATAAATATTTGAGTTTCAAAGTTATTCCGAAACCACTCCTTTGTTGCTATATTAGCAACGTAAAAATAAAATTTTAAATTTATCCAATGTTAAATTATTCGTCTTTTATTAAAATTATTGCGGTTGGGACATCTTTAATGAGTTTTATGGTTGTCAATAAAGCTGCTGCTCAGGTTATAACCCAAATCACAGTTGACCCTTATAATGATTCTAACTTTCAAAGTATACCCATAGATGTTAGTACACCAAAACCAACAAGCATCAAGAAACCAAAAGCACAGGTTAAACCTAAAACAGTCTATATTAAAGGTTCTTCTACTCCAACTCGACCAAGTCAATTAAAAGGAAATTTCACCTCTTCACAGAAATCTTTACCCCCAATACCGTCACTTTCTGAGCCTTATAGTGAACAGCAAAATAATGATGATGTATCGATCGATTCCACTAATTCATCTATTTCTGTTTCTCCTTTTGATATTACACCAAAGAACACCAATACGATATCAAATCCCCAAAATAAAACAAGGGTAATTGAAGTTAGTCCAGCAAATTCTCCTATTAGGGTGATAAAACCAGAAAATAATCAACAGATAAAACCAACCTTACCTCAACCAACTAATACAAGAAGAAGTTTAAGGGATGTTTTAGTTCAATCAAATCGAGTTAATCAAAATGCGTATAAAGTTTTAGTTAAATTCAATAATGACCAAGAAAAAATCAAAATCAAATCTCTATATCCAGAAGCATTTACAAAGACAATCAAAGGTAATTCCTTCTTACAAATAGGAATATTTAGCAGTAAAAAGAATGTTGAACAAGTCTCTCAATCGATCGCAAATATCGGTTTCAAGGCTATAGTTATCCAATAGAATAATCGTCAAACAGACAGTTTATCTGTGGTTAAAATAATCCGTTGGCACACTTGTCGTCTAAAAATTGTCAAAAATAATCCCTAACTTGTGGAAGAATAGGGAATTATTGTGATATTTATGTTATTGCTGTTATCAAGATGTGAGCAGAAAATAGCAATGTGTAATAATTACTCTACACCGATTTCGCTACTACGTTTATATTGACGATAGGCAGCAAAAAACAAGCCTAATATAGTTACAGGAATTAAGCCTAAAACAATACCAAGTAACAAAGGTTCAATCATTACTAATCTCCAGATTTATGATATTTATCAAATTATTTTAAAGTTTTTGTATCTTCTATAGTATCAAACTCCTGTTGTACTGAGGATTTTTTCTCCCAATTTTGTATAAAAAAATACTCAAAGATACTTGCACAGAAAAGAGATACCATCTAAGCTAAAATCAGAAACAAAATATCATTATCTAAAATAATTGAGTTTTTCTTAGGAGCGAAATGATATTGTTATAGTTGATTTTACGGCAATGATGATGATGACGATCGAATACGAATTAACTTTTACAAATTTGAAGATTGAATGATTACCGTAATTGTTATAGTTTGTAATCTCGTTATTTGTTTAATTAATTTAATGATTGTCTGGATATTAATTAAAATCAGAAATTATTTAATTAATTTTAATCGAGATTTAATCTTGGCAGAGGAAAAAGTCAACTTATTTTCTAAAAAGATACTTTTAACTATTTTATTGACAGCTGTAGATATACAAAGATATAAAAATCAATATATAAATTTAAAAAATAATCTGTCAAAATTTCGCACAATCATAAAAATTAGTCGATATATATATAAGAGATATCAAAGCAAATTACTATAGTTTTTATTTAAAAATATGACATTACCAAAATTCAAAAATCAACTTGAATATGATCAAGCTCAAGTATTAATGCAACCAACTTTGATTAGAGTTTTAGATAATATCAGAAAAGAATCAGAATCATCAAGTTGGACTGTACGTTATGAAGATATAGAAACACCTTTTCCTGGATATATTGCTTACCTACAAAAAGATAATTACCAAAAGGAAAAAAATATTTGGCAACTTTGTTTTGAGATTTGTTTTGTTGACTATAATGAAGATCCTGATAAAGAGATAGAAACTGATCATTCTTTATTTGATGAAGATGGAGAATTAGATTGGCAAAAACTCGAAATTAAAACACAAAAATTCGTTAAAAATCTTTTTATAGAAGAATAGATCAGGATTAATTAATAATTAATTCAGGACTGCTATAGTAATATGAACAATATGAATTAAACGAACTAATTATCTTCAAGACTATAGCAAAGGACAAAGGTTAAAATCTCTACATAGCAATATTTTTAGAAATCATCAATATCCGAATTAACCCTCTTTCTGCTATAGTTTTGAGCTATTTCTTTTTTGATATTACTAATAGATACTTTATAAAAATAATCTTTAAATAAATTATCTTGTTTGACGAGATTAATAAAATTTATTCGGGCTATTTGATAATTATCTGATGAAAAATTAGATTGTTTTTGTTCAAATAAAATAATATTGTCTTGGATACTATACTCTATACCTAATAAGAGTAAATTATTTAAAACTTTTATTAAACAAGCTTGACTAATATTTATTTTTTTAGATAAAGAACTAACATTTATCCCCTGATTACTGATAATTAAATGCTTAATAAAACCAATTAATGTTAACCAGACTGTTTCTATCTCTTTAATTTTATTATTTTCATAAGCTAAAATTAATTTTTGTTGATTCTGTTTATGTTGCAAAATATCTTGATAAGGATGAGTAATATCTTCCCATTTACTAGGACAGTATTTAATTATTTTATCTTGATAATTATCAGAAAATTTACTATCTAAATCTTTAATATTTTGGCGATAATCGAGAATAGAAATAGATTTATTTTCATTAGATATAACATAATTATGATTAGGATTTATTTTGATTTCTATTAATCTCAAATAATAATCTTGCTCTCTGGTATTAAATTCAAGTTCTCCCACAAGATCATAATAGTTTTCTGTGTTTATTTCGTTAGCATAATGTTCCCACCAGATACCATCGAAAGAGTAATTACAACTATCATCATAAATTTGAAAATAAGTTTTTTTATAACGAACTTCTTTCTTTTTATAATTATTTTTCAGGTTAATATTTTTAATATTAGCTAATCGACAATTTTTGATCAATAATTTAGCTGAAGGGTTATCTAAACTAAAGGGTTCAAGTAATTTTAATTGCTGATATAACGAATCTCCTAATTCCGAAATAGTTACTATTAAATCTATATTTATAGTATGAACTAAAGAATTAATATTAATTATTTGTTTTCTAATTTTTTAAGTAATTATTACGATAAATAAATGGATATTTTCTGTTGGTAAAATAATTTTAATGCCATCAGGTACGACTATATATTGATCTAATAATTCGTGACAATTTATGATTAATGGAGATAAATCAAGATTATCTAAAGAACTAATATAACCGAAGGTACGATCGTCAAATTGATCATTAAAATTACTGGAGAGTATAATAGTTGGTTTACCATATTCTTGGGTAATTGTTTTGGCAACAACATCGAGTATTCCCAGATGCCATTGATTATTTTGTAAACTAATAATTACAGTATTTGATAAATCAATATTTTTGACTTGTTTTTTTGCTTGATCAAGAGTTTTTTGCACTAAATCTAAATAATTAAAATAGGCTTTTTCTGCTTGATCAACTAATTTATTTTGGTTGGAAAAATTCTTATTAGTTAATAAATTGATCACAAAATAAGGATCTGTATAAAGGGAAATAAGACCTTTAATTCTGTGACACAAACCATAACTTCTATCTAATGCTCGATCGCCAATTTGAAAGCCTGTCTCTGCTAAACTAGTGATATTCTGGCGTTTTTTTTGTTTGATTAATACGATTCCTTGTCGTGCCAAAGAACGTCCATCTCCTTGTAAATTAACGTTCTGGGCTAATAAACCTAAGGCGACTAAATCCAATAAATTCGTTATAGGTTTGCCAAAATAACTTGAGTATTCCGTTGCTAAACCTTCTATTAACTTATATGCGATGGCAACTGCACAAAAATGATAAAAAGGATGACTAGTGGGAAAATTATGAGGATTTAACCATGATACTACTGATGGTCGTGGAATGGATAACATTGGACGATCGAGAATAATTATATCAATACCTAAACTATGAGCATAGTGAACTTGGTCGATATTATAACTACCAGTACCAGTGACAATGATTAAAGTAACTTCTTGTAATGCTAATTCATCAATACCTTGATAAGTCAAACCAAAACATGACAAATGTCGATCAGAAAAATGATATATAAATTGGTTATTGTCAGCAAAAAACTCTGTTAAACCTTCATTTAAAATACAAGCAGACATAATACTATCTACACGCCAATTACCCCAAATAGCAATTTTTTCTTGGGCAATTCTTGCCTGATTTATTCTGGCAATTGCTAAATCAATTTCTTCTTTAAATTCTAAATAAGATTTGGGTTGATATTGATTAATATTTAGTAAAAATTCTAGTGGTTCAAGATCTCTAATTCCTCTATTCCATAACAATATTGCCAAATAATGATATTCTTTTTCCTGTGTAAGATTCTCAATTTGATTAAAAAAATCATCAGGTAAATTATCTATCTCATTTATATACCAACGTGATTGATTCATATAAAATAATCTCGAATTGAAAATTTAAGAGTAATTGATCAAGTTAAAAGGTCAATAGAAGGACAAGAGACAAAGGACAAAGGTCATTTTTGAAAATAGCTTGAAACTATCATCAAAATTACTCACGCCTTTAAAGGCGTGGCTTGAAACCCTTGATCTTTTGGTAATATATATCTAAGATTCTAAGAGAAAAACTGATTAGCTTTGTCATGAAATCAAACCGTGAGAATCAATTCTTAACTATTGGTAGCAAAGAAATATCCTCGGTTAAAAAAGGCATATCTTTACGACGACTTTTGATCATTCCCTTTGTCTTGCAAATTTTTACTGCTGTGGGAATTACCGGTTATCTTTCTTTTCGTAATGGGCAAAAAGCAATTAATAATCTCGCTACTGCGTTACAAGAAGAAGTAAGCGATCGCATTTCTCTACATTTAGATAATTATATTACCACTGCGGTCGCTATCAATAAAATGAATGCCGAGACAGTGAAATTAGGATTACTGGATTTACGAGACTATAAAAAATCTGGACTTTATCAATGGAAACAGTTACAAATTGTTAAGAATATTGGCTATATTTCTTATGCTTTACCTACGGGTGAATATTCTGGAGCTGGTCGTTGGTTAGAAGATGATAATCTCACTATAGATGAACTTTCTGCTGATACTAATTGGGAATCTCATATTATGGCATTGATTTCTATAGGTTTTAGGCACTTGTGTCAGGCAGTCAGGGAAACACCTGTCAAGGTAAGACGAGTCAATGAACCAAGAATCCCCTCGCCTAACCGCAGGGGAGTGTCAAAAACAAGTCTTTCTATTTGTGATTATTTAACAGACACGACAGTGGTATTTTTTTCTAGTAAATGTCATTATCGCAAAATCTCAAGTTTAGGAAAAAGAAGATAATTTGGTAAACTATTGGAGACTGATATTATCACTATACCTATGATTTCTTCTTCTGAAGTCGATTCACCGAAATTATTACTAAGTATAATCAAACTTCTTCGATGGGATAAACCCGCAGGAAGACTAATCTTAATGATTCCTGCATTATGGGCTGTTTTTTTAGCCAGTAATGCCCGTCCACCATTAACCTTAGTTATAGTTATTGTTCTCGGCACTTTAGCTACTAGTGCCGCTGGATGTGTTATTAATGACTTATGGGATCGTAATATAGATAATAAAGTTGCTAGAACAAAAAGTCGTCCTCTGGCTTCTCGCGCTTTGTCTGTCAAAGTCGGGATAGTCGTTTTTTCAATTAGTCTCGCTTGTGCCGCTGGTTTGGCTTTCTATCTCAATCCTCTCAGTTTTTGGCTATGCGTTCTGGCTGTCCCATTTATCATTTGTTATCCTTTGGCTAAAAGAGTTTTTCCTGTTCCCCAATTTGTTTTATCCTTGGCGTGGGGTTTTGCTGTCTTAATCAGTTGGAGTGCCGTTACGAAAGATTTAAGTGCGAGTACTTGGGTATTATGGGCAGCAACGATTACTTGGACGATGGGATTTGATACAGTTTATGCCATGTCTGATAAAGCTGATGATTTAAAACTTGGTATTAATTCTAGTGCAATATTTTTTGGTGAGTTGGCAGGAGAAGCCGTAGGGTTATTTTTCGCTCTCACTGCTGGTTTATTTGCTTATTTAGGTATGATCAATAGCTTAAACTTCTTTTTTGGTGTAGCTTGGATGATTGCTGTTATTCTTTGGTCAGGACAATACATTATCATTAGATTACCATTTCAAGAATCGATCGCTTATGGACAGATATTTAATCAAAATGTTTGGATCGGATTTATTTTACTGTTAGGAATTATACTGGGAGTAAGATAGGGTCTTGAAGGAAAAATGCTGGTTAGGTTTAATGATTGGTAACTCTAGATTACATTGGAGTTATTTTGAAGATAATGAGTTAAAGCGAACATGGAATACTTCTCAAGTTACCAGTCTAACTGAATTACGACATGTCATTGATGAACAGTTAAAATGTTGTCTACTCAGCAAAATACCTTTATATATCGCTTCTGTGGTGCCGTCAGCAACAAGAATCTATCTACCACTACAGCAGACAAGGATTATTAACAGCAATCTTATTCCTTTAAAAAATGTTTATCCTACCATGGGAATCGATCGCATTTTAGCTTTATGGGGGGGAGGATGTAAATATGGTTTTCCCTGCCTAGTTATAGATAGTGGCACTGCTTTAACTTTTACAGGTGCAGATAAACAACAAAATATCATCGGTGGTGCTATTCTTCCTGGAGTTAGATTGCAATTGAAAAGTCTGTTTTTTAATACTGCATCGTTACCAGACATAGAGGTTATAACTGGTATTGTCTCTCGTTGGGCAAATAATACCTTTTGTGCCATTCAAAGTGGAGTGATTTACACTATTATGGCTGGAATTAAGGATTTTGCCCAAGATTGGTTAGAACAATATCCTGATAGTAAAGTGATCTTGACTGGCGGAGATGCTTTATTATTGTCAACATACATGAAAAATGTTTATCCTCAATTTTGCGATCGCTTTATAGTTGATTCTGACTTAATATTTTTTGCGATGGACAGTTATCGACATCTCATTTAAAAGTTGAAATGCATCTCCTATGCCAAGAGAAAGGAAAGCGTTGAGCCTTCCTTTGAGATAGTTTGAATTTCATCGATAATTTTTTCAATTACAAATTATGTCATATTCACCGTAATCAGGTACCCAAGTAACTAACTTATTATCCGCAACTTTACATAAAACTAAAGCTTTATTTTCAGTTAGACTAGTTGGACTAGATTCAAGAGTTATCCATTGTCCAGCACGTACATTTTTACACGAAGAGCGATCGAATGAGACACCAGTTTGATTTTTCATGTGGTCTCCTTTTTATCCTTTATAGTATCAATATATACAGAAAAATATTATCAACCAAGGTATTCAGGGATAAACTTAATAGTTATTTAAAAAAAGTCAAATATATTTACTTTCTAAGATGGTTCAAACAATGGACAATTCCTCAAGCCGATACCTAATAGCTGATCCTGAATTCAGGTTACTATAACTAAATTGATGACAATTCTCAATTCTTAATGACCTATGAGTATATTAGATGTAAGTGATTTACAAGTCGTATTTCTTAATGATGAACAACAACCCTCCATTGCAGTAGATCAAATAAATTTCAGTTTAAAAAAAGGGGAAATACTAGGAATAGTAGGAGAATCAGGGTCAGGTAAATCCGTCACATCTCTGGCAATTATGGGCTTACTGCCTACCACGGGTAAAGTAACTGGTGGTCAGATTTTGTTCCAAGATACTCAAGCAGAAGAATCCATTGATTTAGTTAGTCTACCTTCAGAAAATAAAAGAGAATATCGAGGGGGAAAAATTGCGATGATTTTTCAAGAGCCCATGAGTTCTCTAAATCCTGTTTATAATATTGGTTTTCAAATTACCGAAGCTATTCTTTTACACCAAAAGGTCTCGCCAAGACAAGCCAAACAACAAGCAATTAGCCTATTGCAAGAAGTACAATTATTATCTGACAATCAAACCTTAGAAACAGAATTTTTACAACAAAATCATCATCAACCCATAGAAAAAAAAGAGCTTCAAGAATATGTGAGAAAAAAGAAAAATGCGATGCTCAAACGTTATCCCCATGAATTATCTGGCGGACAACTACAAAGAGTCATGATTGCGATCGCAATTTCTTGTCAACCAACTATTTTAATCGCCGATGAACCCACTACAGCCCTTGATGTTACAGTACAAGCGACTATTTTAGAATTACTCAAAGACTTATGTGAGCGTCGACAGATGTCGATGATTTTTATCACCCATGACTTGGCAGTAGTTGCTAATTTAGCCGATCGCTTATTGGTCATGTATCAAGGTAAAATAGTTGAGTCAGCAATGACTAAAGAACTACTTTTTAATCCTCAACAAGCATATACAAAAGGCTTACTAGCTTGTCGTCCTCGCTTAGAAGAAACTCGTAGCTATTTACCCACAGTGACTGATTTTTTAAATAATCAAGAAATTACCGACGAAACAGAAATCCCTCCCAAAACTAATATTTTGGGCAAAAAAGAGATTAGACTCAATCAATCTCTATTAGTCGTTAAGGATTTGCGTGTTGGCTTTCCCAAACCTAAACAATTACCTTGGCATCAGCAAGAATATTTCTGGGCAATAAATGATGTGAGCTTTCAATTATTTGGTGGTGAAACCTTAGGTTTAGTAGGAGAATCAGGTTGTGGAAAATCGACTTGAGCTCGTACCATCTTAAGATTAATTCCTGCTCAAACAGGTAGCATTGAATTTTTAGGGGAAGAAATACATACATTAAATCCCCGTAGTAATCGTTTGCGTCAACTGCGACGAGAAATGCAAATTGTCTTCCAAAATCCCTACAATTCCCTTAATCCTCGCATGAGTATCGGTAAAATAATTATTGAACCGATGATAATTCATAATGTTGGTGGCAATAAACAAAAAAGAATAGAAAGAGTAAATTACCTATTAGAAAGAGTCGGTTTAAATCCAGATTGGTTTAATCGTTATCCCCATGAATTATCTGGAGGACAAAGACAAAGGGTTTGTATTGCTAGGGCATTGGCTTTGAATCCCCAATTAATTATTTGCGACGAATCAGTATCTGCTTTAGATGTCTCTATTCAAGCTCAAGTGTTAAATTTGCTTAAAGAATTACAAGCCGAATTTGGTTTAACTTATATCTTTATTTCCCATGATTTAAGTGTGGTTAAATTTATGAGCGATCGCATTATGGTCATGAATAAAGGTATAGTGGAAGAAATGTCTACTACCGAACAAATTATTTATAATCCCCAAAGAGAATATACACGTCAGTTAATTGCATCTATTCCCGAATTTCCTAAAGTTGCTTAAGATAATTGCTCCCAAAGGTTAATTTTCGAAGTTTTAAGTCACCAAAAAGATATCTAATGAGTATTAGAATCAAATACTATTACAATTTGCTTTGATTCTAATGATTTTTGCCATATAATCAAATACAAGTAAATAGAAAATATCATGGTGTGACTTAATCAAAATCGGAATTCAAACTAATTTTTAAAAGAGGTTTGAAAAATAATTGCCTATTTGAGTGGTAAGATAACCCTCCGAAATATTATCATTGTTATTGTTAGAGAAAATAGTATTTTTAAAGATCAACCATAAAGGGAAGAGTATTTGTGTTATATCTGGCAGAGGTAAAAAATCAAAATAAAATAGGCTTCGTTAGTGGGGGCTATAAAACGGACTTTAAATTATTAGCCTCACAAGGAACTGATCAATGTTGGAGTAGTCTTTCAGGAAACGATACTATTACTGTAGAGGCTATCAATGACAGTGTCAGTCAAGGTGCTCTTTATATTGTTAACCTCGATGATAATAAAAAACTACAAGGTCAACCAGAATTAGCAGGCCCAAGAGTAGTAAATTATTTACGACAATTATCTCGAACCTTAGAAAAAACCAAGGCACAAGAATTTGAAATAGCAGAATGGAAAGATTCTTTAAGATTACAAGGTGAACAGATTGGTCTTAGACAAGACGAATTAGACAAACAGCAACAAGTTATTAGTCAACAACAACAAGACTTAGCTCAATTAGAACAAGATAAAGAAAAACTCAATGGTGCTTGGGAACAATTGAGAAGAGAAGAAGCTCGTTCTAAAGAGAACAAGGCAAACTTAAATACTTTACTAAAAGAATTTAACCCTAGTAGTTTACAACCAGTTGATTTATCAAAATTACAAACTGTTATCAATGAACAGCAAAAATTTATTGATACCTATTGGCAACAATTAGAGTCCGCCAGAAATTCTTTACCCGTGAGAGAGGAAGAATTAAAAACGAAAAAAAGTGAGTTAGAACAAGATCGTCAAGATTTAGAAAATAAGCAAAATCAGCTACAGGAAGTATTAGTTAGTACGCAATCTAACGACAATATTTTGTACGAAAAAGAAGAAAGAATTAAACAACTTAACCATCAACTGGAAACATTTGAACATTTAGAACAACAAATTTCGGTTATTACTGATGACGATTCTGATAAGTCCATTGATATTAATGCGTTAGAAAGTATGCCTTTGGGGGATTTAGAAGGTATTGTTAATACCTTACAACAAGAAACTTCTAAGTTAGTCAATTTTGTTAATTTGCAAGAAGAAGAATTATCTTTACAAATAAATGAAGTCAGGGAAATAGAAGAAAAAGTCACCCAGTCAAATGAAGTAGAAAAACTTGCTCTTGAAAGTGAATTGGCAGATGCTCAAGAAGCAATGAAATTATTAAATGAGACTTTAGTTGGACAAAGAAAAACTCTCCAGAAACAACAAAGAACTCTAAATGAACATTTAAAAATTCTGACTCGTCGTAAAGGTGTAGCGGATATTGATTTTTCTCAAACAATTAATGTCAAGCCTTTAATAACGGAAATTAATCACCAACGTCAACATATTAATGAAAAACAAGCAACCTTAACTAGTGAAGTTGAACAATTACGCTCAGTAAAAAGTGAACTGGAGGAAAAACTAGCTCAATAACTTCAAGAATATGAACAACAACAAATAAAGTTACGAGAAAAAGAAACACAAGTATTACAAATTTATCAACAAATGACAGAAACAGAATGTAATATTGGTTTGTTGGAGCAAATTCTTGAACCAGTTCAAGAAAAGTTACAAACTCTATCCCATAATATACAAAATTTTCAGCCTGGTGATAATAGTAGTATTAGTGGCTTAGTAAATCAATTAAAATCGATGCTATAAAGTTTTTTCTGATTTTTGACTGATTGTGAATTTATCCTATTTTTTTAAGACTTGTATCATCTATTTATTTATTGGTAGTCAAGTTAATGCTCAACCTCTGAATATGTTCGAAGCAGGTCAAGAATTAGATGTTGATCCAATGATCATCGAAAATAGCCCTGTTATTCAAGAATGGATTCAAGAAATCCCCGATGTATCGGCAAAAATTCGTTACGAACCGAGTTTTCGTACTTTAATTCGTTTTGGTTATAGTCAATTCCCCTCGAATAATGATTCTGGAGGTATTTATCTGGGGGTAGAAGATGTTTTTTTGGGTGATACTCCTTTGACTTTTAGTGGCGAATATACCACTAGTTTTAATGACGATTCTAACTCAAACAACGATCGCCTTTCTGTGGGCGGAAATTTGAAATATTATCTTTTACCCTTGGGTAATTATATCAATATAGCTCCCATGATTGGCTATAAAGCGATCGAAACAGGTAATTATCAAACAGATGGTGTAAATATCGGAGTAAAGGTTATTTTTGCTCTTTCTCCTAAAGGTGCAGCCGATATTTCCCTGAGTCAAAGTTTTATTTCTCCCACTAGTTCTGAAGAAGTCGGATTAACAGAAATCCGTGCAGGTTATGCTTTAAGTGACAAATTACGTTTGGGTGCTGGAGTTGCTTGGCAAAATTCGATTAAAAATTCAGATTCTCAGGTTAATATAGGCTTGGAATGGATGCCTTGATAAATAATTAATAATTAAGGCTCTTTCAAAATAGCTGTGGTTAAATAAGATAAAAAAATAGCCACTCCTAAATTAACTACCTTAAATTTAGTCCCTCCCTAACTTGTCCTATTTGAAATTTATTGAGATTTATTAATTTATGACTAAACCTCGTTTTCAATTTAACAAAAAATTATGGCAGCGTTTTATTGAATCAGCACAACCTTACTTTTTTCCTGTTGAACGACGACAAACATGGGTTTTCTTAGGATTAATAGTCGTTTTACTAATTACTGTCGTTTCTTTTACTTTCTTTTTAGTCGTAGGATTAACCCTTTTAGGAAAAGCCATTTTTCCCGATTTTTTTGGACAAGCAGCTAAAGGTTTAATTCAAAATGTTGATAATTTATTAGCTTCTCCTGCACCCTATATATTTTTAGTTTTATTCGTCGGATGTAGTTTAATATTTGCTTCTCAACGTCATAAATTAAGACAACGATGGTGTCAGTGGTCATTATTAGGGGTTTTATTATTTTTATTGTTTACCGTTAATGGCTTAAATGTGATTTTAAGCTTTGCCTTTCGTTTGATTGATAATGCACTCAATGAAAAAAATCAGGATATTTTTTGGCAAAATATGATCATCTATGGAATTGTTTTAGTTCTAGCAATTCCAATTATTGTCGCTTATCGATACGTTAGACAAAAATTAGGACTACTATGGCGAGAATGGTTAACCAAACACTTTCTTAACCGTTACTTCACTCAAAGAGCTTATTATGAACTCGATTCTAATTCAATTCATACAGCCATTGATAACCCTGACCAACGGATTACCCAAGATATTAAATCATTTACCAGTGTAACTCTGGATTTTTTATTGGATATTCTGGACTCGATTCTCACCCTCTTTTCTTTTTCCGCTATCCTTTATGGTATTTCCAAAACCCTGACGTGGGGATTATTGGGTTATGCGATTTTTGGAACTACTATTGCTGTTGTAGTCGGAACTCGTCTGATTAGTATTAATTATGAACAGTTACGTCTAGAAGCTAATTTCCGTTACAACATGGTTAGGGTAAGAGATAATGCAGAATCGATCGCATTTTATCGAGGAGAAGGCTTAGAACAAGGACAAGTTATCGATCGTTTAATGGATGCAGTCAGAAACTTTGACTTATTAATTATTTGGCAATCGATTATCGTTTTATTCCAATTAGGATATAACTATTTCACCCGATTAATTCCTTATTTAATTATTGCACCTCTTTACTTTGTGGGAGAAGCAGACTTCGGTTCCATTGGACAAGCCAGTTTTGCCTTTTCCATGGTATTAAGTGCTCTTTCCCTAATTACTAACCAAATTCAAAATATTACTCAATTTGCCGCTAGTATAAAACGTCTAGGAGAATTTTATGAGTCCCTAGATGATCCTTCAGGTGAAAAACAACATCCTAAATCCAGTAGGATTTTAACCCAAATTAACGACCCAGTCAGTCTCGAAAATCTTACCTTACAACCTCCTAATTCTCCACGGATTTTAATCGAAAACTTATCGGTGATGATTAATCCCAATGAGAACCTTTTAATTATGGGTGCAAGTGGAAGTGGTAAAAGTTCCTTATTAAGAGCGATTGCTGGATTATGGAACTCTGGAAGCGGTACAATTTATCGTCCTAATCTAGAAGACTTGTTATTTTTACCCCAACGTCCTTATATGATTTTAGGAACACTCAAAGAACAGTTACTATATCCCAATCCTGATAATCAAGTCAGTGATGATTATCTACAACAAGTCTTGGAAACAGTTAATTTAGCCAACTTAGCTGAACGTTTTCCAGACGGATTTAATGCCCAAGAAAATTGGGAAAATGTTTTATCTTTGGGAGAACAACAACGAGTTGCTTTCGCTAGGATTTTAATTAGTCAACCTCGTTATGCAATTCTGGATGAAGCTACCAGTGCTTTGGATGTGAACAACGAACAATTCTTATATGAAAAGTTAACCCATCAGGGAACAACCTATATTAGTGTTGGACATCGACCAACTTTGACAGAATATCATCAACAACTGTTATAAATTTTCGAGGGAGGACCATGGGAATTGAAAGAACTTTAAGAATTTATGAAAAAACTTTTAAGATTCTTTAACTTGGAGATTTTAAACGTCTCCCCAAAACCAGAAATTTAGACAAGAAAATAGGGGCATTGAAATAAATCTAGCCCCATTATAAAACTTCTCAAAATGCTAGATTATTAGACATCATAAGGAGCTTTACCAGAAAATTTGAGGGTAACAGGTTCGGGATTGTCACCAATTTTTCTGTCTTTTTTACCATTGAATCCTCTGCCTTCATTCACTTTTTCGGGGAATACACCATCGGCTGGGTGAATAAAAGTAACATCACCAGTAGGTGTAACACGATAGATTTTGTAATCTTGAATTCTAGGCTTAAATTTGGTACGTAATTGAGTACCTAAGGCCAAACATTGCTCTTTACGAGCAAAATATAATAAGTTATCGCCTTGATTCATGATAGCCGCACCACCAGTAGGCATTTCAAAAACTTGTTCTGATTTACTACTCCAAGTGATAGCATATTTTTCCTCTCTTTCAGCAGAAGAAAGTAACCCACCAGTGCTGCCACCGAATTTGGGCATTTTTCCAGTTAATTCCATTGTTTCGCTCATAAAGATATTGCTTTTATCTAAAATACGATTTACTATCTAGGCAATGCTACCATTCTGACAACCACTATTGTTCATATTTGTTATGAACTGTAACAGTTTATGACAGAATAATCTATGCATAATACATTTAGCCATTAATTTGGGTAAGTACATCATAAAAATTAGTTTCAGGAGCACAGGCAAATAGGTGCTTCATTTCATCCATAATTTTCTGATAAGCTTCGCTTTGATTCTCATCCATATTTTCGATCGTTTCCCAAAGGATAAAGGCAATTCCCTCATCGGTATTTGGTTTTTGGAATAGATAAGCACCATTGAATCCTTTTGTGTAAGTAGCTACTGCTTCTTCAAATAGTTTTTGGGCTTCAGGAAACTTTCCGGGTTTGAAGGTTGCCTGTGCTACATATGCACATTGATGACGTAAAAAATCTCTAAATTCTGTCATGACCACCAATTTAATAAAACTGTATTTATATTGCTAATCTTAAGCTGATTTACTGATGATTATAATTGGGGTTTAATAAACAGTAATATTTGTTTTTATTTGCTTAATAACGTCAATACCTTCGCCATTAAACTGGGATCTTCTCATAGTACATGTACCAAACCATAAAGATTTTCTCTATTTACTGATTAATATTAATTGCTTGTGGGTTTTGATGAGATAATTTTAATTATGTTTGTACCTATGATCCTGATGAGGACTGATTTTAACAAAAGAGTAGTTTATTCAATAGATATAGCTAACATTGATGATGTTATCTCTCGAATATTAGTACTATTTATTTTGGCGAAGGTATTGTAACGTTTAACTATCTTAAGTGACAAAAGTCTGAAAGACATCAGCTTAATCAACAGGCTTTTGTCCTTCAACATACTTTTTTAATTGATTGACAGTTACATCACCGCAACTAGCTACAAAATAAGCACCAGTCCAAAAGTGAGATTTCCTATCAAAATATTTGTCTGATACTTCTCGATGATCACGCCTAATTAATCGACTGCTGACGGTTTTAACTGTAGTTTAGACTAAATTAAGAAAAAACAAAGAAAAAAGGGCAATCGAACA
>JAALKG010000045.1 GCA_011088145.1 Cyanobacteria bacterium MH1_Bin12
TTTGACCACAATTACTACAGTCTTGTGAAGTAAATTTAGGGTCAACAACAATAAAACTTCATTGATAACATCTCCACTACCTTTGGCATCACAAGTTAAGTAAAAAGATGTACCGTTACTTAATTGTGGTTTTGTTGCGTTGAACTTTTCTGCTGTTTGCCGACAAAATTCTCCTAAATCACTTCCCACTAGAAATTTAATTGGTATTCCCGAAAGTTGATTATCACCATTACTATTTCCTGTGGGGATATTACTGGTTTTACATCCAGTTAATAGTATTGGTACGAGTACAAAAGGGATAATTTGTTTTAATCGGTAAATCATAACATTATCGATCTATTTCTATTTGTAGTAAGTAAAAGTAAATGAACAAAATCAATTATATATAGCAATTCCCGTGTGAATAAGGTACAAATAGCTCAGATTAAAGCCCCCTAAATCCCCCAAGTTTGAGGGACTTAGAAATCTAAACTGTGCCTCATAACTATGAGAAACGCTATAAAAGATATTTAGCATATCTAATTTGACCAATAAATATGTTCAATTACTTAACAATGATAACTAATCTTGACAATGATTAAGTTTTTCAGAAATACTGTTAATTATTAATTATTCAAAGTACAGCTTCTAGAATACGAGAATAATAAAAATTAGTACTAGTCATTCCTGTGCGTTTGATGGAAAAACCATTATCTTGAAGAATTTTCACAATATCTTCTTCTTTATGCTGATAAGCACGAGTTGTTTTACTCGGGCCAGGAAAAAATTCACCAATACGCTTGAGAATAGTTAAAAGAAAAGTTTTCGGTGCAAAACTGAGAATTATCCGAGAGTTAGCTAAAGAAGATAAATGACCAATCATTTTTGCTGCATCTTCGGTTGGATAATGAATCAATACGTCTAAACAGATAACAGTATCGTAGCTTCCCCTAATAGACTCTAAATCTTGAACATCTAGTCTAATATTTTGAGGATGGGTTAATTCTTGTTTAATTCTTTCGGCGGCTTCTCCGACCATTTTCGCTGAGATATCACTAGCAAAAACTGTTGCTCCTTCTTTGGCTAAAGGTAAAGTTAAGCTACCGACACCGCAACCTGCATCACAAATCGAAAGTTGATTTAAATTACCATCAGCTTCTAACCAACTAACAACGGTATCGATCGTCTGTTGATGACCATCACGAATATCTAATTGTACTTTATTGACGTTACCGTCACCATAAATATTACGCCAGCGATCAAAACCTGTGTTATTAAAATAATCTTTAACGATAGCCTTATCATTATTAGGCTTTTTTAATGTATTGACCATGTTATATATATCAAAATATTATACCAATTCAATTTACTAATTTATCATCGTTTCGTTGCCGATTGAGAAAGTTTGTAATGCCTCTATGATAATCATTAAGAATTGTTTATTCTGAGTTTATAGTTCGAATAGAGACAAGGCATGCCTTGTCTGTACAAAGTTTTGACCCTAAACTCGTCTTTTGTTTGCTAAACTGCATAACAGTTAAATTACGAGAACGACCTTGAAACTATTATCTCAATCTAGCTATAGACTCTTAATTCCTTATATTCGTAAGGAGAAAAAAACGATCGCGATCGCTTTTACTTGTACCATTGTATTTACTATCTTTTGGCCTATCTTGGCATGGTTAGCAGGAAAAATGGCCGAATTTATCGGCACTGGAGATGTAGATTCGATTATTTATTTTGCGGGAGTAGCGGCTGTTGTCTTTTTGTTAAGGGGATTTGTGCAATATGGACAAGATACTTTCATGGCAAAAGCGGCTTTAAAAATAGCTCTTGATGTGAGAAAGTTAGTCTATTCCCATTTATTAAGATTAAGTTTAAATTATTTTCAGGGTGTAAAAACAGGTGATTTAGCTTATCGTTTGACAGAAGATATCGATCGCATTGGAGAAGTTGTTAATAAAATATTTCAACAATTTATACCTTGTATTCTGCAATTAATTGTGGTTTTAGGATATATGTTATATGTCAATTGGGAGTTAACTATTGCTACTTTTATTGTGGCTCCTTTGATGGCATTTTTGATTGGTTGGTTTGGTGGTAAGTTATTAGATTTGACCAGAAAAAGTCAAAATAGAGTTTCAAATTTATCAGCATTGATTACTGAAGTATTTTCTGGTATTAGATTAGTGAAAGCTTTTATTGCTGAAGATTATGAAATAAATCGTTTTGTTCAAGAAGCAGAAAATAATCGTAAAAGTAAATTTGCCGCTGAGAAAATTAAAGCATTACAATTCGTAGTAGTGGGTTTTTTAGAAGCAATGAGTGTAATATTTCTCTTCTTTTTGGGAGCTTGGCAAATATCTTTAGGTAATATGACAGCTAGTGATTTTGTCAGTTATGTGGCAGCAGTTGCCTTATTAATTGATCCTATTTCTGTCACCACTAGTAATTACAATGAATTTAAACAAGGAGAGGCTTCTGTTGAACGTATTTTAGAATTACTAGAAATTCAACCTTTAATAACAGAAAAAGAAAATGCGTTCGAATTAACAAGTATTAATGGTTTAGTTGAATATCAAAATGTCTCTTTTGGTTATCAAAGCGATAATTTGGTTTTAAAAAATATTAATTTAACAGTTAAGCAAGGCGAAATAATTGCTTTAGTTGGTT
The DNA here is from genome assembly GCA_011088145.1 of Cyanobacteria bacterium MH1_Bin12. Lineage (GTDB taxonomy): Bacteria > Cyanobacteriota > Cyanobacteriia > Cyanobacteriales > Cyanobacteriaceae > JAALKG01. Next base: position 2,653 of record JAALKG010000045.1, read on the forward strand.
CTTCTGGTGCAGGAAAAAGTACTTTAGTTAATTTATTACCTCGTTTTTATGACGTTTTATCTGGAGAGGTTTTAATTGATAATATTAATATTAAAGAATTGACTTTAAATAACTTAAGAAAATATATCGGAATAGTACCTCAAGAAACAAATTTGTTTTCGGGAACTATTGCTGATAATATTGCTTTTGGTTGTGAAAATTATGATATTCAAGAAGTAGAAAAAGCGGCAAGAATTGCCAATGCCCATAAATTTGTTTCTGAGTTTACTCAAGGTTATTATAGTTATGTTGGTGAACGAGGTATTAATCTTTCAGGAGGACAAAGACAACGAATTGCGATCGCACGAGCGGTATTTCTTGACCCCAAAATACTCATTTTAGATGAAGCTACATCCGCCCTTGATTCTGAATCAGAAGTCCTTGTACAAGAAGCTTTAGAAAGAGTTATGGCAGAACGGACAGTGTTTGTCATCGCCCATCGTTTAGCCACAGTTAGAAAAGCCGATCGTATTTTAGTCTTAGAAGCTGGGAAAATAGTTGAGTCTGGTACTCATAAACAATTATTAGAGCAAAATGGACGTTATGCTAAATTTCATGCTCAACAATTCTATAGTTAAATTAATAATGAGCAGAGAGCAAAGGATATTCAATATGGATGTGATTTATCAATAAAAGTTAAAAATTATGAGAAAAGTTGCTTAGTACGAGTGTTCTAAGGTACATTTAATATAAATATAACTTCAAAAATAAGCAGAATAATCAAGAAGATGGAAAATTTAACACCCGTACAAAAAGAACTTTATGACTGGTTAGTGCAATATATAAATACCAATAAACATTCCCCTTCCATTCGTGAAATGATGAAGGCGATGAAATTACGTTCTCCTGCCCCGATTCAAAGCCGTTTGGAAAAAATGCGTAATAAAGGTTATATTGACTGGACAGAAGGACAAGCTCGTACTTTGCGAATTCTTCAGCCCCATGGGGAGGGAATACCTTTACTCGGCAAAATAACTGCTGGAGGATTAGTTGAACCATTTCGAGATGAGCAGGAAAAAATTGATTTTGGTTCCTTTTTCAATCTTCCTAATTGTTATGTTTTACAAGTAGTGGGAGATAGCATGATTGAAGATCATATTACTGAAGGTGATTACGTAATTATGCAATCGATTACCTCTATTCAACAAGCTAAAGATGGAGATATTGTCGCAGCCAGAGTTGAAGGATATGGTACGACGTTAAAAAAAATTTATTTTTCGCCATCTAAGGTTAGTTTAAAAGCTTCTAATCCCAAATATGCTCCTATCAATGTATCACCAGATCAGATACAAGTACAAGGTTCTTTAATGGGGGTATGCCGTCTTCATCAAAAATAATGATAACAGAACTCAGAATTCAGAACTCAGAAATAAAATGTTGGTCTTAAATTGTAATTGAGTCGAATCAAATGCTGTTTATCGCTAGAAGCTTCCCCTCTGTTTCAAATTTGAGTCATGGGGAAGTTTTTATATCTTGTTTAATCTTGACAAAATCATTTTGATTGAATAATCTTAATTTTAATTTTAAAAATATAAAGGGTTGCGATCGATGAAAGTTTGGCTAGTTAGTTTTTTGATTTTATTCGTTCTTATCCAATTTATTCTTTGGTTAAGAAACTTTTTTATTCCCCTTCCTCTTTATTTATTAGGTGGTGCCTGTTTGGCATTAGCTTCTAATTATGAAGATGATTTTAATAATTTAATATCAAGAAGTACTGATAATTTTTTGTCATCATCTGAGAATGATTTAAAATAAAATATTCCTAGTAATTACCCTCGCCTTATAAGTAAAATAATTAATTCCTAAAGTTAATTGTCTATTCTTATCATGACTGGCAATTCTTAATCTTAATCTGTATAATTCACTAACTTAAAAAATGCTATAAATGATTTATTTAACCGATCAAAAAGAGATAAAAGATATTATTCTTGATTTAGAAGAAACTGATATTCTCTGGTTAGATACAGAAGTTGCAGATTACAAGACAAAAAAACCTCGTTTATCTTTAATCCAAATATTAGCTTATCCTCATAATCTTAATGGCGATCGAACTTATCTATTTGATGTTTTAGATAATGATGATTTAATCAATTTTTTGATTGAAAAAATCATGAAAAATGAGAAAATAAAGAAAGTTTTCCATAACGCTAAATATGATCTTCGATTCTTAGGCAAAAAAGAAACTAAAAATGTATTTTGTACCTTAGAATTTGCCAAAACAATACCTTATTATATTTTGCCAGTCAAAAGATATAGCTTGAAGGTTTTGACAGAATATTTAACTAATTTTAAACATTTAAGTAAAGATGAACAAGGAAGTAACTGGGGAGTAAGACCTTTAAGAAAAGAGCAGTTAGAATATGCGAAAATGGACTGTGTTTACTTAGCACAAATCTATCATCAATTAATGATTTTAAACCATAAATTGAGTCATAAAAATACTCAAGAAGATCTCAATATTTTACTAAGTAGATATCAAGAAATAGAAGAAAAATGGTTATATTTAGACTCGGAAAAAGAGTATTTAGAATCGAGAATAAAAGAATCAATGTTAGCTCAAAATATATTAGAGAATAAAGTTTTTAAACTTACTTATAATCAGAGAAACATTATTAAAACCAATATACAAGAATTATTTAATTTAGTAAAATATAATAATCTCAATTTTAATTTTGAGATTACCTTGACGAAGGATATTCAATCAAAAATAGGTGATAATTTACCACTACTAAAAACTGAACTCGAAACAAAAACTTATTATAGTTTGAAAACTAAAAACTAAACTTATAAAGAATTATTGATTAAGTTGCTAATAGCTTCAGATTTAGCTGTACTTTCATTTAATTTTTCTGTTGTACCCCAGTAACCATATTGTGTATATCGACCAACATCGGAGAAATTTGCCAATTCTCCTCCTCCTAAATTAAACCAAGTTTGTAAATATTCTTCGTAAATTTCTCCCATTCTAGGATCACGATTAGCTTCAGCAAATAATTCAACAATTTCAGGAGTTCTAGTTTTATACCTACAAGTTCTAAATCCTTACTTTATAAAAACTTCATAGAAGCCATTTTGTTTCTATATTGAGAACTTTTATTCCCAAAAGTTTTCAATTTTATTTGATAATTTAATGTAAACAGTTAAAATCAAGCATTAATGTTATCAATGCAATATTTTAGTTAAATAGAAGATGAATAATAAATTCTCAATTAATAGCAGTGAGGAGATAATTAAATTGAAAGACGATCGCAATAATTTATTGTCTGATCAAGAAGCGGTAAAATTGTTAAAAAGTTCTTCGGAAGAAGATATATCTTGGTTGCAAAATTATGCAGATAGCACAAGACAAAAGCAAAAGGGCAATACCGTTACTTATATCGTCAATAGAAATATAAATTTTACTAATATTTGTGAGCAACATTGTAGCTTTTGTGCATTTCGTCGGGATGAAGGAGAAGAAGGTTCATTTTGGTTGGAAATAGACGATATATTAGCAAAATCGGCAGAAGCATTTAACGAAGGTGCCACCGAAATTTGTATGCAAGGAGGCTTGAATCTTCAAGCCAAAATAAATGGTAGCAGTTTGCAATATTATTTAAAATTAGTCACAGAAATTAAAAACAATTTTCCTGCATTACATTTACACGCCTTTTCCCCCCAAGAAGTCGAATTTATTGCCCGTCAAGATGGTTTAAGTTTTGCTGATGTGATTATTGCCTTGCGAGATAATGGTGTTGGCTCAATGCCGGGTACAGCAGCAGAAGTATTAGAGGATAAAGTTAGACAGATTATTTGTCCTGAAAAAATTAATAGTCAGATATGGTTAGAGATTGTTTCAACTGCCCATCGCTTAGGTATGCCGACTACAAGTACGATGTTATGTGGGCATATAGAAACCCCTGAGCAACAACTGTTACATATGAGCAAAATTCGATCGCTTCAACAATTAGCCTTAGAAAAAGATTATCCTGCTAAAATTACTGAATTTATCTTATTACCTTTTGTGGGAGAACAAGCCCCTGCACCCTTACGTAAAAGGGTAGGAACAGATCAACCTGATTTACAAAAGACTTTGAAACTAACGGCCGTGGCACGTTTATATTTAGGAGACATCATTCCCAATCATCAACCTAGCTGGGTAAAATTAGGATTAGATGGGGCGTTATCTGCTTTGCAATGGGGCTGTAATGATATTGGCGGTACTCTAATGGAAGAGCATATTACCACTATGGCAGGAGCAAAAGGTGGTACTTGTTTAGATGTTGAGACTATTCAAAATGCTATATTAAGTATCGATCGTCCTTATCAACAGAGAAACACACTGTACAATTAATAATTATCTTGTTAATCAAATAATCATCATAATCCTGATGCTGATAATGAGAAATATAATATTTCATAAACAAATAGTAATTGATCTTTTTTGTCTCTGTATTTATTTATGTCGATATAATTATATCGATAAAGTAAGAGATCAAATAATATATGTCACAGAGCAAAATCGCTAACTATGGTAGCTGGAAGTCCCCCATTAGTTCAGAATTGATCGTATCTGCCACAGTTGGTGTTAGTAGTCCTAAATTTGATGAAGAAGATATATATTGGTTAGAAAGTCGACCTTCGGAAGGTGGTCGATCGCTTATAGTAAAATTAGGTCAAGATGGACAAAAAATAGATATTACCCCTAAACCTTTTAATGTCCGTAGTCGTGTTCACGAATATGGTGGTGGTGCATTCCTCATCGATCGAGGTATCATTTATTTTAGTAACTTTGTTGACCAACGAGTATATGTTCACAAGCAAGGAGAAACTCCTCAACCTCTCACTGCTGAATCTAAATTCCGTTATGCTGATTTTTGTCTAGATAGCAATCATAATCGTCTTATTTGTGTCGCCGAAGATCATAGTGAACCTGACACTGAAGCTGAAAACAAATTAGTTTCCATTGATTTATCAACGGGTGAAGTTAAGACTTTAGTTGATGGTGCCAATTTTTACACTTCACCCTGTCTTTCTCCTGATAATAGTAAACTGGCATGGTTATCATGGAATCATCCTTATATGCCTTGGGATAGTACTTTTTTGTATGTAGCCGATGTTAATAAAGATGACAGTTTAAGCAATATTACTTTGATAGCAGGTAGCGAAACCGAGTCAGTATGCCAGCCTTATTTTAGTTCTAATGGTACATTATATTTCAGTAGCGATCGCACCAACTGGTGGAATTTATATTTTCAAGACAACCAAAAAGAAATTAAACCCGTTTATTCCTTAGAAGCAGAATTTGGTTATCCTCATTGGGTATTTGGTGAAACTATCTATGGTTTCATCAACGAAAAAACAATTATTACTACTTATACTCAAAATGGTACATGGAAATTAGCCTCGATCGACACCACAAATCAAACCTTAACTAACTATGATATTCCTTTCACTAATATTGCCTATCTCAAGGTAAAAGGAGAAGATCTCTTATTTACAGGAGGCTCACCTACCCAACCCACTGCCATCGTAAAAATGAATATCGCCACAGGTGATTATCAAATTTTGCAACAAAGCAGTAACTTAAATATTGATACAGGTTACTTAAGTCAACCTGAACAGATAGCATTCCCTACCAGTAAAGGAAAAACGGCTTATGCTTGGTATTATCCACCACAAAACCAAGACTTCGTCGCACCTGATGGGGAGCTTCCTCCCCTATTTGTAAAAAGTCACGGTGGGCCTACGGCGATGACTACTGCTAGTTATAATTTAAGAATACAATATTGGACTAGTCGTGGTTTTGCTTTTGTCGATGTCAATTATGGTGGCAGTACTGGATATGGGAGAGAATATCGTCAAAGACTTTATGGTAATTGGGGCATTGTCGATGTGGAAGACTGTATCAATGTCGCTCAATATTTGGTCAAAGAAGGAAAAGTTGATCAAGAAAAGTTAGCAATTTCTGGTGGTAGTGCAGGAGGATATACGACTTTAGCATCTCTTACTTTCCATGATATTTTCAAAGCAGGAGCGAGTTATTATGGCATAAGTGACTTAAAGGCTTTAGCTACCGATACTCACAAATTTGAAGCTCGTTATTTAGATCAATTGATCGGTAAATATCCTGAAGATAAATCTATTTATGATGCTCGATCGCCAATCAATCATATAGAGAAGTTATCATGTCCTGTTATTTTTTTACAAGGCTTAGAAGATAAAGTTGTCCCACCTAATCAAGCACAAATGATGTTCAATGCCTTGAAAGATAAGGGTGTTCAAACTTATTATGTAACTTTCCCTGATGAACAGCATGGTTTTAGAAAAGCAGAAAATATCAAAAAAGCGATCGATAGTGAGTTTTATTTTTATTCTCTTGTCTTTGGTTATCAGGTAGCCGATCACCTTGAACCTTTCACTTGATAATTGATGTTACGCAGATAGAATTGAAAATAATTCTCCCACCTCCTAACCCCCTTCTCCCAATTCGTTTTAACGAATCATTTTATGTCGAACTGAGGTTATATAAGGTTTGTGGATAAATCCTGATGTTTGAAAATAGCTTGAAATTCATGGATTATTCTATTGTGGAGAAAAAAAATTCATCTTGACATTTTACCTACTAATAGGTAAAATAAAACCATGAAACAAAACACTGCTCAACAAATTTTAGATGTGGCTCAATCAATGGTGCGAAATAGAGGCTATAGTGCTTTTAGTTACGCCGATATTGCCAAACAAATAGGTATTCGTAAAGCTAGTATTCATTATCACTTTCCGTCAAAAGATGATTTGGTAAAAGAGTTGGTCAAACAATACCGAGAAATTTTAGTCAAAAAATGTTTTTATATTGAGCAACAAAAAATTACACCTCAAAAACAAATGAGACAATTTGTAAATCTCTATCGAGATGGTTTAGAGAATGATCAAATTTGTCTATGTGGGATGTTGACAGCTGATTTTGTCGTTTTAAATTCAGAAATTCAAGCAGAATTGAAAACCTTCTTTTCTGTAACTGAATCTTGGTTAACAAAATTGTTAACCCGTGGAAATGAAGCAGGTGTTTGGAAATGTATTCAATCTGTAGAATTGGAAGCCAAAACAATCATTGCGATGCTACAAGGAGCTCAATTATTAGCTCGTGCTGCGGACAATAATGTTGAGGCTTTTGATCAAGTTATCGAAGAATTACTAAAGGATAAATTAGAGAATAACTAATTTTTTTTACCCATTTTTCTACCTTCTAGTAGATAGAAAAACTTTTAATTTATGGAGAACATTATGACTCAAGTATTTACAGGACAAAAAATCATTGTTGTAGGTGGTACCAGTGGAATGGGTAAGGCTATTGCTCAAAATATTTTGATTGCTGGAGGTACAGCTGTATTAGTTGGTTCTCGTCAGCTCAAACTTACTGATGCAGTTAATGAACTGAGGCAGTATGGGGATGTGGTAGGAGAATTGACGGATATCTCAGATGTGGAGCAAGTGAATGCTTTGATTAATCGCATTAATCACAATCATAGTGATGGGACATTGTTAGTGAATGCAGCGGGAGTTTTTCTACCTCAGCCTTTTATCGACTATGAGTCAAGTGATTATGATCAGTATTTAGATCTTAATAAAGGAACTTTTTTTATTACTCAAGCGATCGTCAAAAACATGATCAATAATGGTAATAATGGAGCTATAGTCAATATTGGTTCAATGTGGGCAAAACAAGCAGTGGAAGCAACTCCTTCTTCAGCTTATTCTATGGCAAAAGCAGGATTACATTCTATGACTCAACATCTAGCAATAGAATTAGCAAAATATAATATTCGTGTTAATGCAGTATCTCCTGCGGTGGTGGAAACTCCCATTTATCAAGGTTTTATCCCCAAAGAAGAAGTACATTCAGCTTTACAAGGATTTAATGATTTTCATCCCATTGGTAGAGTAGGAACTCCAGAAGATATTGCCGAAGCTGTTCTTTATCTTCTCTCAGATAAGGCTAGTTGGGTGACAGGGGCGATTTGGGATATAGATGGCGGTGTTATGGCTGGACGCAATCAATATAACTAGTAGTCCTAAATGAATTGTGAGAAAGTATTTTGTCAGATTCAAAACTCTAACAAAATACTTTCTCTCCCAGCTCCTTTTGTTCCTTCTTCCCTGCTACTATAATCTATAGCAGAAAACGGGTTAATTAGGACATTGATTATTTTTAAAAGTATTGCTATGTCGAGATTTTAACCTTTGTCCTTTGCTATATCATTTCAAACTTGACGAACTACTATTGTGCATTTTTATATTGATGGACTATTAGGATATTTCCATGAAAAAATCACCATAGTTATATCTCCTAAAATCCTCAACCCAGCCTGTTAACATCTCCCTTTTTAAGGGAGAAAGGGGAACTTAATCTTTAAAAACTGGTATTTTCAATTCCATAAATCCCCTTAAAGCTCTAAATTTTCACTTCTGTATTTTGAGTTCGATTAGTTAATTTTTCCAGTTGTTGTACTAATAAACTGAGGAATAAGCCGACATCGGTAACAATTCCCACTGATTCTACTGAACCTCTATCGCTTAATTTGGTTACAACCGCAGGATTTATATCTACACAGACCATTTTCACTCCTGAAGGAGTCATATTACCAGCACCGATCGAATGTAACATTGTAGAGAGCATCAAGATCATATCAGAACCCTTAATTAAACGAGCATATTCTTCTTGTGCTTTGATTAAATCCATATAAGTATCGGGTAAAGGCCCATCATCACGAATTGAACCTGCTAAACAGAAAGGTATATTATTCTTCACGCATTCATACATTATCCCTTTTGTGACAATACCTTGTTCTACGACTTCGGTAATACTACCAGCACGACGGACAGCGTTAATGACTTTTAAATGATGACGATGTCCACCACTAACAGGTGTTCCTTTGCGCATATCGACACCCAAAGATGTACCCATCAATGATTGTTCCATATCATGAACTGCGATCGCATTACCACCGAGTAAACATTGTACATAACCATCACGAATCAAAGAAGATAGATGTCCTGAACCACCAGTATGAATGACAACCGGACCTGCGACAACAGCGACTTTACCACCTTGATCTCGAATGTGACGCATTTCCCAAGCGATTTGTTCGACGAGTAATTCCACACGACGTTCACTGGAAACTCCACCACTCATGAAACTAAATTCTTGAGTTTGATTGCGTTGTTCCCTTGATTGAGGAGAGCGAACAGTACGAATTCCTTCTACTCCAACTACTAGTTCTTCTCCTAATTTTAAATCTCTTAAGACTTTACAAGTAGCTGTTATTTTATCATCTTTTTTATCAACGACGATCGCACCATCCATTCTTTGATTAGCAACTCTTATCCATGATCCATTAATTCTTACTTCAGTAGGATAAATTGTCGTTACATAAAAATCATCAGGAGAAACACCTGCTTGAATAACTGATTCTAAAATCGCATCAACTTGTTTTTCAGGAGTGAAAATGGCACCTAAATCAATTAATCGACTAACAATATCTTCCATTAATTGACTTGAAGGAGCAGAAACACGCACCTCAGCAGTGGAAGGACTTTGTCTTTCTATACCCAAGTTAAAATTGAGAACTTTAAAACTACCACCTTCATTGATGATTAGATCTAAAGCACGGTTCATTAAACCACTATCGAGTAAATGTCCTTCTAATTTGATCACTTTACTGATAATAGATACGTTAGCATGAACGTCTTCTACAATTGGTTCAGTTACTCTTAAAGTGAGACATTTAGCTGCACCACCAGCTTTTAAAAATTCTGTTAATGGAGTTTGAATTACGGTAAAACCTTTTTCAGTAATTTGTTTTTCTAAATTGTCACTGATATTATTCATGATGACAATATCGTTAATGTTGACTGTATTACAAGCAAAATTAACGGCATCAGCTTCATCAATAGGAATAAGTTTTTCTGCTGGTACACGCATTTCTATCAATTGATTAGAATAACTATCAAATGCTTCAGGATAGTAAAGTAAATAACCATCAGATAAAGGACAAAAACAAGTATCTAAATGATAGAAACGATTATCAATTAAATGAAGAGATAAGACTTCGGTATCTAACCATTTTGCCAAATAAGGATGGGAATCTAATTCAGAACGAAAACCATACCCTGCCCATAACCAACGACCTTCTCGATCGAATAAAGCATCTCCTGCACCTTCAAAAGGCAAATCTTGAGGTAATTCATAAACATGAAAACCATTGTCTTGAAACCATTTTTTAAAAAATGGTTCTTCTCCTTGTCTTTCTGGATGATAAAAACGACTGAGAACGACATTGTCTCCTAACACTAAACCAGCATTGGCGGTAAATACCATATCAGGTAATCCTTTTTCTGGCTTAACTAAATCAACAGTGGCGTATTTTTTGATAGCAGTATATAATTTTTCCCATTGTTCCACAGCTTTATCTTTGGTTGATTTATGTATATTGCCTTCCATCCAAGGGTTAATAACATAATCTACATCGTAGTGATCTGGTGCACACATTAAAATGCGAATATCTTCGGTCATAAATACTCCTATATCTTTTCCCTATTAATCATGTTTGACGACAAATGAAGCGTCTTAGGCAATTTACAATTATATCTCGATCGGCTAATTGATTATTGTCAAAAAAATACACAAATGATGACAACAGCTATTAGTTATTTTGGCTATGATTTTTAATTTAGGTAGTTGAGAGAAGGGAGAACAGTAAAGTTTTTATTCTTGAGGGAATTTAGTCATCAGCTACTTTACCAATGACTATGATACAAGGAGATAAGGATATATGAGCTGTTTTAGGAATGATATCTTCTATTGTCCCTTTCCATGTCTGTTGATCTATTCTTCCTCCATTTTTAATAATGGCAATGGGCAAACTTGACGATCGTCCATGATTGTGTAACTTTTGTATAATAACGGGTAAAGTTTTACTTCCCATCAAAATAACTAAAGTATCAATACGACTAAGAGTTTCCCAGTCTAAAGACTCAGGATTATGACCTGTAAGAATAGTGACACAACGACTATTATTTTTTTCAGTCAACATAATATCAGCTAAAAGAGGTGCTGCCAAAGCAGAAGAAATTCCGGGTATTAATTCGTAATTTGCGTTAATTAATTTTAAACAATGCAATTCTTCATTGATACGTCCAAAAATTCCTGCATCTCCACTTTTAAGCCTGATTACATAATTATATTGTTGACTATATTCAATTAACAATTGATTAATATTTTCTTGGGTTGTACTAATCTGTCCGCCTCTTTTGCCAACATTAATTTTTAAACAATGATCAGGAACAAGTTCTAAGATGGAATTATCAACTAAAGCATCATAAAGTATTACTTGTGCTTGATTTAAGACTTGATAGGCTTTCATTGTCAAATATTCGATTCCACCAATACCCGCACCAATAAAATAAACTGTCATGATTTAGATGTTTGTTGAAGAGTTTTAAAATGTCCTAAACTTTAAGTTATAAAATTCCTATTTACTTGTTTAGGATTTGTAAGAGCAAGTCTTCAGATATTGTGTTTTTGCCACTAAATCCCACATCTCTGGATATCTCACCTATTCGTCTACCATGCACACATAAGCAGTTTGGTTTGTGCCTGAGACCACATTAGCCCCCTAAATACTGCAAATTTGGGGGATTTTTTTTAAATAACTGGTATTTTCATTTAAGTTTATGGGAAAATTCAATTACTTATCAAAAAGAAGTTACACCCTCTGACCACAAATCAGGGGGTGCAATTAAAAAATATTTATATTAGTAAAGGTCATGATTTTATTAATACAAAGAACAATCTAATTTACCGTTCTTTGTTTTAGCACCTTAAACTGGAATTTTATTACCGTTGACACAGTATTTATAATCCACCAGAACTAGCTAAACCTAAGATTACACCAGCACCGATAATATGACCTAAGCTAGTTGTTGCTAGTAATGCGGGCAAGCCCATACCACCGAATAAGTCTTCGCTAGGTAAACCAGGTCCTGAGTTCATCTGTTGGATGGTAAATTTACCGATGGCGATCGCTACAATATTACATATAATCATAGTTAAACCAACACTAAAATTCCATTCAACAGTGGTAGGAACTGCGGCTAATAATGAATTTAGATAAAACATCTAATCTCTCCTGATAATAGTTAGTGATGTTTTCAAAGTTTTAATTTTAGTTGTTTGAGTCAACAAAATTACCGTTTTGTTGCAATACTTTGCATTAATATTAAAAGATGTAAAGTTGTTATCTCATAATTGACAATTGACAATTGACCATTGACAATTACCTGAAGTTGGAGGCTGGAAATTTAGATTTTCATTTTTCTTTTTTTTCTTCATCAATGAAGAAGCTTATATTTTTATATTTTCCCTAAAAAAATGAGTTTAATTGTTATTTGTGGAGCGACGGCATCAGGAAAGTCATCATTGGCGTTAGAGTTAGCTCAAAGGTTAAACACATTTATTATCAGTGCGGATTCTCGTCAGATATATCAAGATTTTGATATTGGTACGGCAAAACCCACTAAGGAAGAGCAAAATTTAGTTCCTCATTATATGATTGATATTTGTCACCCCATAGAAACTCTGACTGTTGCTGATTATCAAAAGCAAGTACAAAATATCATCAGTCAATCAACGTCTGTTCCTTTACTAGTAGGTGGTACCGGTTTATATATTAAATCTATTATCAGAGGTTTAAAAATACCTGCGGTTTCTCCAATACCGAAATTACGATCGCAACTAGAATGGTATAGTCAGCCAGAAAGATATAGTTTTTTAACACAAATCGATCGTCTATCCTCTCAAAAAATTCATCCTAACGATGAAATTCGTACAATTAGAGCTTTAGAAGTCTATTATGTGACAGGAAAAACCATTTCGGCACTACAAGGAGAAAATCCCCCTAATTACCCCATTTTAGAGATTGGTTTACATTGCGAACCAGAAGTGATTAGCGATCGTATTAACAAACGTACTGCCATAATGTTAAAGTCAGGTTTAGTAGCAGAAACAGATAATTTGATCCAAAAATATGGTATTGATTTACCATTATTAAATACTTTAGGATATGTCGAAATTAAACAGTATTTAAAAGGAGAAGTAACCTTAAGCCAAGCAGAAGAATTAATTACTATTCATACCCGTCAATTTGCTAAAAGACAGAGAACATGGTTTAAGCGAAATTCTCAGATTCAATGGTTTGAGGCTAATTCTGTTAGTTTATTAGAAGATGTATGGTTACTAATTCAAAATTTTCAGAAAAAGAATACCTCCCATAATTTACCATGAGTTTGATCAAAAAATGCTCGTAAATATAATTGGGAAAAAATATAGCAATTTACGTATTAATAAGGTACAAATAGTTCAGATTAAAGCCCCCTAAATTCAACTTTTGGGTATGAAAACAGAATATCTAAGACTTGCTCTGACAATCTCTTAAACTTGTCAGAGGGTTTGTGATTTGACTATAATGTTACATTGCCATTTACAATTAACGATTGAAGTTTAGGGACTTGTCTTGATTTGTTCGTCCTCATAATTTTCAATTATTCTTTAATATTTTCTTTGCATTTTATGAATCTGAAGCGATCGCTCCTAGCCATTATCACGGTAATATCTTTATACTGTGTATTTTTTGCTCTTGGTCAAAGTTTAGGTGAACCACAGGTTCAAGCTCAATTGGAATTGTATCAAACAAATCTAATTCTTAATAGTGCGCAACTCCAAACTAGTAATTCTCATGATGAAATTGATAGTGCAGATATTAATAAAATCGCTCAAACTTTAGTCGGAACAGATCCTTATAAAACAGCCGAAAATCAATATAAAAAAACTTTAAAAATAGTTGAAAAATCTTTAAAACAATTAAAAAGTCAAGCTGAAGAAATAATTTCTCAAAATCCAGAAACTCCTCGACAATTATTAAAACAAAATATTAAACAAAGTGAAAGTTTACTCGATGATTTACGACTAAAGTTGGGAATTATTTGTGCTTATCAAAATAAATTAGATGTCGCAAATAGCTATTGGAATGAAGTTAAACAAGAAAATAAAGCTCAAATTGTCAAAAGTATTTGGAGCGATCGCAATAGTAATCCAAGCAATTTAGCCCAAGAAATTCAAGAGCAATATAATGGCTGGTTTGAAAATACGAATTTATCACAACTATACAGGATAAATAATAATCAAATCGAGTTAAATAATGTTACTAAACAACAGCAAGAATTAGCAAAAAAAGCAATTTATCAATTAATTTCTTTAAGTATTTTACCGATTTTTGGAGGTATAATTGGTATAAGTTTAGTTGTCTTTTTATTAATTCAATTAATCTTAAAGAAAGAAGAATCAATTTTAGCTACTAATGCCAATCAATTATGGAATTCTCCTTGGGATGGAGAAACTATTTGGCAAGTCTTGATTATTGGTTTTTTCTTCCTTTCTCAAGTGATATTACCAATAGTAATTGGCATAATAATGGGCTTGACTGGTTTTAATGCTTCAGCTTTAGATGTCAGAGGAACAGCATTATATGTTTTAATGACTTATTTGTTAATGGCAGTAGGAGGATTAACCGTATTGTATCTTTGCTTAAAACCATTTTTTCCTCTACCAGAGAATTGGTTTAAATTACGCAATAAAAATTGGTATTGGTGGGGAATCGGTGGTTATTTAACCGCAATTCCGTTGGTCTTTTTAGTCTCTTTTCTTAATCAACAAATATGGCAAGGCAAAGGAGGAAGTAATCCTTTATTACTTTTAACTTTAGAATCACAAGACAAATTTGCTTTGTTTATTTTATTTATAACTGCTTCCATCGCTGCACCTATTTTTGAAGAAATTATGTTCCGTGGTTTTTTGTTGTCATCCTTGACACGTTATTTACCCGTGAGTGCCTCGATTGTCGTTAGTGGTTCAATATTTGCGATCGCTCATCTTAGTCTAGCAGAAGTAATTCCTTTAACAACATTAGGAATTATTTTAGGTATTGTCTATACTCGCTCTCGTAGTTTACTTGCATCAATTATGGTTCATAGTTTATGGAATAGTGGTACTTTGTTTACCTTATTTGTCTTAGGTAGCAATTAAATCAATCTATAGCGAAGGACAAAGAACAAAGGTTAAAATCTCGACATAGCAACACTTTCAGAAATTATCCATTTCCTAATCAACCTGTTCTGTGCTATATCAGAAGAAATTTCGATCGCTGTTCGTAATATGATTGTGACTCGTACTATATTACAAGATTTCTTTTCTTCTATTGTGCGATCATCATCAAAATAATTAAACATAGCCATATCGATCGCATTCACACAAGGATAGTTCATTATCTCCTTAAATACCAGCCAACTGCTCCAGTAGCTAAAACAGTAATTGCCGTAAAGACAAATTATCTCCAGTTTTTTAGCTCTCCTACTTTTTCAGATAAGTTCTAAACTTGATCGACAGAAGGCTTGATTACTTAAAAACGAGCTTTCAAATCGGCTTGTTCTACCTTTAAGTCGACAATGTTTGTTTCGACTTTTTCTAGACGCTGATCAATCTTATCTAAACGTTGGTCAATTTGATTAAACCTTTGATTTTGACTTTGACTTAGTTGAGTTATCTGTGTTCCTTGAGAAGACCCACGGCTATGCCCATGGGATGAATCACGG